>SHWC01000013.1 GCA_009691045.1 Alphaproteobacteria bacterium
CGGGGGTCTTGCCCTGCTTTATCCTCTCAAGAGGCGAGGGGATCGCCGGATCCTCGTCGGGCGGGCGGGGCGGGTGGGGGCGAGCGGGGGCGAGCGGGTCCTTAAGCCCCATGCCATGCCTTTGACGATGGTTTGGGGCCCTCTCGGAGGCGCGCCTGGGTGACTGGGCCGGTCACAGCGGTGGCGGCACCCTTATTCGGCTAGCCGCCTTAAGCCGCCGCTGGCTCACACTCCAGAACGCCCACAGGCCTGATATACGCCCGGGCTAAGAGGCGATTTCGATCGCGCCCCATTTGAGCCAAAAATGACACGCCATTTCAAATTTTTTAGAGCAAAATCGGCGGTCCGACGCCAGGGGCGGTCTCAGCCGCTTTTTCTAGCGTGGTGGGCGCTGGCGGGCCTTGGAGAAAACCCCGGAAATCCGCCCAAATATATCAGAACAAAACGAGAATATCACAGCGCGGCCCCAGATATTAACTGAATTCCTTGAGGGCCTCGCAAGGTTTGCCCGTCATTCTGTTAACACGCGGGCCAGTCGAGCCCAGCCGAGCCGGTAGACCCCGGTTTCGGCCGGGTTTGCGTCACTTTATGTGGAGGCAGTCATGCGCGGCATGACATTAGTTAGCAAGCTACTTATAAATACGATTGCGGCGGAGTTTGTGCTGTTGGGCGTCGGCGCGGCGCAGGCGGCTGACCTGACGGTCACCATCCGTCATCTGCGTAGCACCCGGGGTGTCATCTCGGTCGCGCTCTATAATTCGAAGGACGGCTTCCTCGAGCAGGGCGCCGAGGTGCGCTCGATCGACGTGCGCCCGCAGGGCGATGAAACGCCGGTCGTGTTCAAGGATCTGCCGCCGGGCGAATACGCCATTGCCGCGTTCCATGACGAGAACGCCTCGGGCGAGTTCGACACCAATTTTTTCGGCATGCCGGAGGAGGGCTATGGCTTCTCGAATGGCGCGAAGGCCTTTCTTGGGCCGCCGGCGTTCGATGAGGCGGCCGTGCCGGTCGAAACGACGGTCAAGACCGAGCTCGAGATGAGCTATTAAGGTTTTGACCGGCGCGACCGCGTTGCGCGCTTTTGCGCGCGCCTAAGCACGCGACGCCGCCTCGGCGGCGAAAGCCAAGCGCGTGGGAGACGCGCGCGTCGCGCGCTTTTGCGCGCGCAGAGCGCGCGGCGCTTGAGGGCGCCTCCATGATCGGTCGCGATCATCGAGACTTGGTACAGATCTCGCTCGGCGCTGGATTCCATCGGCGGACGTTCTTCCTCCCAAGGCAGCGCTAAGACTGTCCGGGCAAGACAGCGATACGACTGTCGGGAACGGCCGCCGATGGTGCAGAGGACCAGCCGCTTCGCTGGCCGATCATGCCCATCGCGTCCGAGCACGATCACGCGCCGGCCCATCATTTTCCCCGCCTTTGAGTGACGCCCGTCAATAAAACCTTAGGCCTGATTGCGCTGTGAGGGCATGGCAGGCATGCGACCTGCGGGGCCAGATAAATCTGGCATCGCCGAGCGGTGGCGCGTAAAGCAACTGCCCACGCCACCCACCGAGTCGCGCCGCGCATTGTTTTGTTTCGCGCGCCGATCCCGTTAGTCGGGGCGATTGATTTCAGGGAAGGTCTTGTATGAACTGGTTTCGCAAGCTCGCCATTCTCAGCGGGCTCTTGGTCTGCGCCATCGCCGGCGCGGCCGAGGCCCAGGCGGCCGATCTCGTCGTCACCGTGCGTCAGGTGCGGAGCGCGCAAGGCATCATCGCCATCTCGGTGTTCGATTCCGCGAATACCTTTCTCGGCTATCACCGCGAGGTCATCGCGCGCGATGTGGTGGCCAATGAGGGCGAGATGCCGATTGTGTTCAAGGATTTGCCGCCCGGCAAATACGCGGTCGCGGCCTATCACGACGAAAACAATTCCGGCGCTCTCGACACCAATTTTCTCGGCATTCCGACCGAGGGCTTCGGCTTTTCGAACGGCGCCAAGGCGTTCCTCGGCCCGCCCGAATTCGACGCCGCCGCCGTGCCGCTCGAAACCAAGACCGAAACCAAGGTCGAATTGCGGTATTAAAGCCACCGCCCGGAGCGCGATAGGGACGTCCAACGCGCTAATACGGCGAAGGCGCAAGAACGCTGAATCCCCTATGATCTCTCGCAAGGTTTTAGCGAGGGATTCAAATGTCCACCCAACTCTCAGGCCAGCACGTTTTCATCACCGGCGGTGGTAAGGGCATTGGCGCGGCGGCGGCGCGGGCCTTGGCCGCGCATGGCGCCAATCTCACGCTCACCGGCCGCGATCGGTCCGCGCTCGATGAGGTCGCGGGCTCGCTGCCGCGCGCGCAAGCCCTGACGCTGGACGTCACCGATCACGCCGCGATCAAGACCGTGTTCGAGGAAGCGACGCGCAAATTCGGCCCGGTCAATGCGTTGATCAATAATTCCGGCATCGCCGAGACCGCGCCGTTTATGAAACTGACGGTCGATATGGTGCGCCGCTTGATGGACGTGAATCTGATCGGCGCCATGTTGTGCGCGCAAGCCGCTTTGCCGGGCATGATCGCGCTGGGCAAGGGGCGCATCGTCAATGTCGCGAGCCTCGCGAGCGTCTCGGGCCCGCCCTATCTCGGCGCCTATGCGGCCTCCAAACACGCGCTCCTCGGCCTCACGCGCTCCATGGCGGCCGAAACCGTGCGTCAGGGCATCACGGTCAACGCGGTCTGCCCAAGCTATGTGCGCACCGGCATGGTGGAGAAGGGCCTCGCCACCATGATGGCGAAAACCGGCATGAGCCGCGCCGAGGCCGAGGCCGCGCTCGTGAAGCGCAACCCGCAAGGGCGCTTGATCGAGCCCGAGGAGGTCGCCGCCACCATCGCGTGGCTCGTGCTGCCGGGCGCGGAGTCAGTGACCGGCCAGGCGATCGTGATGTCGGGGGGCGAGGGGATTTGAGCAGCGCGCTTGATCGCCACCCGACCACCCTAGAATCGTCATTGCCGGGCTTGACCCGGCAATCCAGTGCCGGCAACACCGCAGTTTTCTCAAGGAGTCTGGATGCCCGGGTCTTTCGCCCGGGCATGACCATTGTGGGGAGGCTACGCCTTCGCGTTTTTATCCGAACGTGGGTTGATGCCCGGCAATGACGAAAAAAAGAAAGCGGCTACGCCGGTGGTTCCCCCACCCTGACCCCCCCTCTCCCGCAAGCGGGAGAGGGGGCACACCGGGCGTCAATGCCGTTCCTTGGTGTTGTGGAAGCGCACGCTGGGCCATTTCTCGCTCATATAATTGAGCTCCCAGGCATTGCGCGCGAGGAAGACCGGCTGGCCATCGCCATCCTCCGCCAGCACGCCCTGGTTGTCATCGACGAACCGTTTGAGCTCGGCCGCATCGTCGGCGGAGAGCCAACGCGCGGTTTCGCACGGCGCCTGTTCGAGCGCGACCTCGAGCTCATATTCGGCGGCGAGGCGCGCGACCAACACATCGAGCTGCAGCTGGCCGACCACGCCGACGATCCAGGCATTGCCGATTTTGGGCCGGAACACTTGCGTGACGCCTTCCTCGGCCAGGCTTTCCAGCGCGCGCTTCAAATGCTTCGCCTTCATCGGATCTTCAATTCTTACGCGCTTCAAAATTTCCGGCGCGAAATTCGGAATGCCGGTGAAGCGCACATCGGTGCCATCGCTCAGCGCATCGCCAACGCGCAACACGCCATGATTGGGCACGCCGATGATATCGCCGGCAAAGGCCTCCTCGGCCAGCTCGCGTTCACGCGCGAAAAAGAGAATCGGGTTATGCACGGCGATCTGCTTGCCGGTGCGCACCTGTTTCAATTTCATGCCGCGCTTGAAGCGGCCCGAACAGAGCCGCACAAACGCCACGCGATCGCGGTGATTGGGATCCATGTTCGCCTGGATCTTGAACACGAAGCCCGAGACGCGCGCATCCGTCGGCTCGATCGCGGCGGGCTCGGCCGGTTGCGGGCGCGGTGGCGGCGCGATCCGCGCGAGCGCCTCCAACACCTCTTCAACCCCGACCGTCTTCAAGGCCGAACCGAAATAGACCGGCGTCAAATGACCCGCGCGATAGGACGCAAGATCGAAGGACGGATAACCGCCGCGCGCGAGCTCGACTTCGTCCTTCAACGCGGCGACCCGTTCGGGCCCAAGCGCCTCGATCAGTCTCGGATCATCGAGACCTTTGAGGGCGATCAACGCCGGCACGCCGCGTCCATCGGGCGCGCCGAAGAGAAGCGGCACGCCGGTGGTGAGATCGACATAGCCTTTGAACGCATCGGCCTGACCGAGCGGCCAGGTCATCGGGCAAACGTCGAGCGCGAGCGTCGAGGCAATCTCATCCAACAATGTGAAGGGATCGCGGCCCTCGCGATCGACCTTATTGACGAAGGTGATGATCGGCACGTCCCTGAGCCGACACACCTCGAATAATTTTCGCGTCTGCGCCTCGATGCCCTTGGCGGCGTCGATCACCATGACAGCGGAATCGACCGCGGTCAGCGTGCGGTAAGTGTCCTCGCTGAAATCCTCGTGGCCCGGCGTATCGAGCAAATTGCACACAATGCCGTCGCGCTCGAAGGTCATCACCGAGGTGGTCACCGATATGCCGCGCTGCTGTTCGATCTTCATCCAGTCCGAGCGCGCGCGGCGCCGCTCGCCCTTGGCCTTGACCGCGCCGGCGAGATGAATCGCGCCGCCGAGCAAAAGCAGCTTCTCGGTCAGCGTGGTCTTGCCGGCGTCCGGGTGCGAGATGATCGCGAAGGTGCGCCGGTTCATCGACGGCTCGGCCTTGGCGGCTGAGCTTAATACCAAGTCACGATGATCGTGACCGATCATCGTGACGCCCTCAGACGCCGGGCGCGCGCTCCGCGCGCTTGGCTTACGCCGCTCACGCGGCGCGGCGCGGTCGCGCCGGCCAAGCCGCGATAAGCCAAGCTTATCGCGCTCCGCGAGCGCGTGGCGCTCGACGCGGCTTGGTAGGAGGCAGCCAAGGGGGTCGCGAGGGTCGCGCTTGAAGGGTCGAGGGTCACGGGGTGTTCCAAATCTGGGCTCATGCGACGGCGAACGGCCGCGCCTGTCATATAAGCCGCCCCGCCGTCCGGCTCAAGGCGGATGGGGTTTGAAAATGGCGCGGACTCCGAAAACACCTCTCCCCTTGCGGGAGATACGCATACGTTTCTGGAAGGGGCCCATCGCACGCGTGGCGTGCGCCGGAGCGCACGACGCGAAACGATGGGAAGGTGAGGGGTAAGGTATCAGCGCGGCTCTTTCCTGAGAGCGCGCTCTATCACGGCGACAACACCCTCGATATTCGCCATAACGTCATTGTTCCAAAGGTGGAGAACTCGAAAGCCATCGGCCTCTAAAAACGATGTGCGAACCGTATCAATGCCGGGTTCCGCATGTTGCTCGCCATCGACCTCGACAATCAGTTTAACCTCGAGACACGCGAAATCTGCGATATAGGGGCCGATCGGCACTTGCCTCCGAAACTTGGCCCCAGCGATTTTCCGATCGCGCAATTGCTTCCATAGGCGGCGCTCGGCGTCGGTTGAATCGCGACGCAATCGGCGTGCTTGCTCTCGATGCAGGCTCCGGCCTTTCATCGACCCCTCACCCTCCCATTGCTTCGCAATGGGCCCCTCCCGGAAACGCATGCGTTTCCGCCCACAAGGGGAGAGGGGATTTCAGGTTGCTTAATCAACGAATTTCTCGGTGGCGTAGGTCAAGCTATATCGGCGCAACGCTCCCTCTCCCCTTGTGGGAGAGGGAGGGGCCCGTCACGCAGTGACGGGAGGGCGAGGGGGCCTTGCGCGAAAAGAACGATCCCGCGTGAGAGCGATAGACAAGCGCGCGCGCGCGCGCGAAGCTCGACGCTCGTTCGCGCTCCGTAACCGCCTCAATTCGAGACCGCTCTTCCATGAATCCGGTCGTGTTGCTTCTCGCCTTTTATCGGCGCCTGCCCGGCACCGCGCGTGGGCTCCTGTTGGTGGTGGTCTCGACCGTCGCGTTTGCCGGCATGCAGGCGCTGATCCGCTATACGACGCGCACCGAGCACCCCTTCGAGGTCGTGTTCTGGCGTAATGTGTTTGGCCTTGCCGCGATCGCGCCGTTCTTTTTGCGCCATGGTCTCGGCGTGTTTCGCACCAAGCGACTGCACCATCACGCGTTCCGGAATTTCATCCATCTCGGTTCGATGATGATGTTTTTCTATGGCGTGAGCCTGACGCCGCTCGCCACCGTCTCGGCGCTTTCCTTCACGTCGCCTTTGTTCGCCGCGCTGTTGGCCGTCATTCTGCTGCGCGAGCGCATTCGCGCGCGGCGTATCGTGGCGTTGGTCATCGGCTTTATTGGGACGCTGATCATCATCCGCCCCGGCTTCATCGAATTGCAGCCCGGCGCCCTCATGGTGCTCGGCTCATCGTTCATCTGGGGCTTCGTGATGATCAACATCAAAGCCTTGGGCACCAGCGAATCGAGCCTGACCTCAACCGCTTATATGGCGGTGATGATGACGCCGCTTTCGCTCATCCCGGCCGGGTTTCATTGGAGCTGGCCGCCGCTTGAAACCATCGCCTGTTTTGCCGCCATGGGCGCGCTCGGCACGCTCGCGCACATTTCGCTCGCCCAAGCCTTTCGCGAGGCCGAGGCGACCGCCGTGCTGCCAGCCGATTTCTTGCGCATGATCTGGGCCAGCCTCTTGGGCTTCGCGTTCTTTGGCGAGGTGCCGGAGGTCTTGGTCTGGGTCGGCGCCGCGATGATTTTCGGCGCGACGATTTATATCGCCTATCGCGAATCGCGGCGGGTCAAAACGCCGGTCGCGGCCGTTGGCGGGCTCGCGCCCGATACCGCCGTTCTACCGATGGACACCGCGCCCTCGCCTGACGCAGGATCGGGCCGCGATGCGGCGCCGCGGGGTCGAAGTTCGGGTTCGCCCTGATCCTGAGGAGCCCTGTCGCCTCGCTCCTTCGAGACGCGCTTCGCGCTCCTCAGGATGAGGCGACAGGGCGTCTCGAAGGATGGAGGCGAACACCAACCTAAGTTTCAGCGGGAATGGAGACCCTGAATACGATGATCTTTCGACAATTGTTTCACGCTGAATCGGGCACCTATACCTATTTGCTCGCCGGGCGCCAAGGTGGCGAGGCGCTCATCATCGATCCCGTCGTCGAGCGCGTGGAGCGTTATATGCAGCTCTTGAACGAGCTTGATCTAAAACTAATGTGGGCGATCGACACTCACGTCCATGCCGATCACATCACGGCCTTGGGCGAGCTGCGCGACCGCACCAAGTGCATCACCGTGATGGGCGAGCAGAGCCCGGTCGATGTGGTCTCCATGCGCGTGAAAGATGGCGACCCGATCGAGGCCGAGGGCCTGAGCCTCAGTGCGCTCTATACGCCCGGCCACACGATCGATTCCTATTCCTATCTGATGGCGGATCGCGTCTTCACCGGCGATACGCTGTTGATTCGCGGCACCGGGCGCACCGATTTCCAAAGCGGCAGCGCGCGCGTGCAATATGAGTCGCTCTTCAACAAGCTGCTCAAACTGCCCGACGACACGTTGGTTTATCCCGCGCACGATTATAAGGGCGACACGGTCTCCACGATCGGTGAGGAGAAACGCTGGAACCCGAGGCTTCAGGTCAAATCGGCCGACGACTATGAAAAACTGATGGCCGGTCTCAATCTGCCGAACCCGCGAATGATGGATGTCGCCGTGCCGGCCAATGTAAAAATCGGGCTCGGTCAAGGCGCGCTTGAGCACGCGAGCTGGGCGCTTGGCGTCGGCGACGTGATGGCCGCCTGGCGCACCAAGGAATCGACGCTGGTCGATCTGCGCGAGGAGGCCGAGCGCAAGCGTCACGGCTTTATTCCCGGTTCCGTGCACGCGCCCTATACCGAGCTTGATAATGTCATCGCGCCGGGCGGCGTGTTGCGTGAAATGGCACTCGCGACCGGAAGGCGCCTCATTTTTTATTGCGCGTTCGGCGAGCGCTCGCGCATGGCGGTCGAGGCCGCGCAACAATTGGGCCTTAGCAATGTTTGCCATCTTGTCGGTGGCATCGATGCGTGGAAGAAGGCGGGCGGCGCCATTGAGGGAAATTCATGAAACTTGCCGATCTGCGAACGCCTGCTTTGGTGCTTGATCGCGCGGCCGTGGCGCGCAACACCGTCGCCATGGCCGCGCGCGTTCGCCAACATGGCGTCAGATTGCGCCCGCATGTGAAAACCGCGAAGTGCGTTGAGGTGGCGAAGCTCGCGACCGAGGGCCAGTTCGGCGGCATCACGGTATCAACCTTGGCCGAGGCGGAGTTCTTCGCCAGTCATGGCTTTCGCGATATCATCTATGCTGCCGGCCTATCGCCCGGAAAGTTCGATGATGTGATTCAGTTTCGGCGCGAGGGCGTCGATCTGAAAGTATTGACCGATGACCTCGACGTGGCACGTGCGCTCAGCCAGCACGCGCGGGCGGCCGCGGTCAAACTTGAGGCCTTCATCGAGATCGATAGCGGCCAATTTCGCGCCGGGCTCGACCCCGAGGCGGCCGATCTTGTGCCGCTCGCAAAATTGTTGCATGCGCCGCCGTTTCTCACGCTCGCGGGCGTTTTGACTCATGCCGGCCAGTCCTATCACGCCAAGGGCGCGGCCGCGATTCAAGCGATCGCGGAAGACGAACGCCGCGCGCTTATTCGCGCCGCCGAACGCCTGAAAGAGGCCGGCCTGCTTTGCCCAGTCTTGAGCACGGGCGCGACGCCGACCGCGACCCTCGGCACGCGCTTTGATGGTTTGAGCGAAATTCGCCCCGGCAATTACGTGTTCTATGACCTGACTATGCATTCCCTCGGCGTCTGCCGGATTGAGGACATCGCGGTTTCGGTCTTGGCCAGCGTGACCGGCCACAACAAGAAGGCCGGTCATATTTTGATCGACGCCGGCTTCATGGCGCTGACCAAGGATCAAGGCGCGCATGATTTTTTGCCCGATGTAGGGTTCGGTTATGTCATGGATGAACGGTTGCGCGCGCGCCTGCCGGGCCTCTCGGTGACCGAGGTCAATCAGGAACATGGCATGATCGCCGCGCGCACGGCGCAGGATTTCGAGCGCCTGCCGATCGGCGCGCGCGTGCGGGTATTGCCCAATCATTCGTGCGCGACTTCGGCGATGTATTCGCATTATAACGTGGTCGACGGCGCGACCGAGACGGTGATCGGGCGTTGGGCACGCTGCGCCGGTTGGTGAGAGTTTTCTTCTTAGCCCCCTCTCCCCTTGTGGGCGGAAACGTATACGTTTCCGGGAGGGGCCCGTCACGAAGTGACGGGAGGGTGAGGGGAAACGCACGCGACGATGTTCGATGATGAAGCGAGAGCGGTGAAACACGAATGAAGCTCGGATTATTCATGATGCCGGTGAACGATCACCGGCGCGACACGCATGACGTGCTGATGGAAGATGTCGAAATCGCGGTGCGCGCCGATGCACTCGGCTTCGACGAATTTTGGGTCGGCGAGCATTACACCACGCTGTCCGAGCCGGTGAGCTGCCCGTTTATTTTCCTGTCAAATCTGATCGCACGCACCAAGCGTATGAAGCTAGGCACCGGCGTGGTCAATCTGCCGCAGCGCCACCCGGTGCAAACGGCGGCCCATGCCGCGCTCCTCGATCATTTGAGCGAGGGGCGGTTGATCCTGGGCGTCAGCCCCGGCGGCCTCGCCAGCGATTTCGAGGCGTTCGGCATTACCGATCCGCTCGTGCGCCGTGAAATGGCGGTCGAGGCGGTCGACACGGTGCTCAAGCTCTGGCGCGCCGAAGCGCCGTTCGACATCAAGGGCAAATATTGGTCGGTAAGTTTGAAGGAGCATGTCTATCCCGAGATCGGCGTAGGCAAGGTGCTCAGGCCCTATCAATTGCCGCATCCGCCGATCGTGGCGTCCGCGATGAGCCCCAACTCAGCCACCACGCGCGGTGCCGGCGCACGCGGCTGGGGCATTATCTCCGCCAATTTCGTGCCGGTCGAAAACATCAAAACGCATTGGCAGGGCTTCATCGAGGGCTGCCAGCAGGTTGGCCGCACGCCGCATGGCAGTGATTGGCGCGTCGCGCGCACCATCTTTGTTGGCGAGGATGATGACGAGGCCAAGGCCTATGTGCGCGACCCCAATGGCCCGTTCGCGCATTATTTCGGCTATTTGATCACGCTCGTGAAGGGCGCCGGCTTCCACGCCATTCTGAAGGCAGACCCCGCCATGCCCGACGATCAATTAACGCCGGATTTCGCGTGCCGCACCATGGTGATCGCCGGCGATGCGGAATCGGTCGCCGCGCAACTCGTGACACTCAAACGCGAGATCGGCCCGTTCGGCACCATCCTGATGACCGCGACCGATCTGATAAACGGGCACCACAAAAAACGACTGCTCCGCTCGATGGCGTTGATGGCGAACGACGTCATGCCGCGCCTCAACGCCGCCCTCGCCCGCGAGAGATAACGCGGTGCAATAGAGGCAAAGCCCTCACCCTCCCATCGCTTGACGTCGTGCGCTCCCGCGCACGACGCGCGCGATGGGTCCCTCCCTCTCCCCTTTGGGGAGAGGCGGGAACGCATGCGTTCCCGAGTGAGGGGCGAAGCCCTCAATACACGTCGAGATATTCGTTGCGTTCCCAATCGGTGATGTGGCTGCGGAAGCGGTTGAGTTCATAACGCTTGACCACGCCGAACACCGAGATGAATTCCTCGCCGAGTAATTCACAAAGGCTCTTATCCGCCTCAAGCGCGGCCAGTGCATCCTCGAGCGAGCGCGGGAAGCGCGGCAGATTTGGGTTCTCCTCCGACGGCCCATCGGTCGAAGGTTGCAGAGGCCGCTTTTCCTTGAGCCCCAGAATCGCGCAAGCCAGCGTACCGGCGACCGTGAGATAGGGATTGGCCAGGCCTGACGGCACGCGGTTTTCTAAATGCATCGAAGGCTCTCCGGCATATTTGACGCGCACCATCGCGCTCCGATCTTCAACACCCCATGAAATATTCGACGGCGCGAAGGTGTGCGGCTTGAGCCGGTGATAGCAATTGGGCGTCGGCGCGAAGAGGGCCATGGCGGCGTGGCCATGATCCATCAGGCCTTGCACGAAATGACGCGCAGATGCCGACATATGATTGGCCGCACCCTTTTGCAGCATGGCGTTTTTGCCGGTCTTCTTATCGAGCAGGCTGATATGGAAATGCGCGCCACAGCCGGCGATATCGGGCGCGGGTTTTGACATGAACGTCGCGTTCAGCCCGGCCCGCGTAACGATCTCCTTCACCGCGTTCTTATAGGTGAAGGCGTTATCGGCCGCCTTCATTCCGGCTGTGTGGCGATAGACCAATTCGAACTGCGAGGCCGAGTACTCGACATTCGCCGTCATCATATCGAGCCCGGCCGCGCGCAGCTGGTTCATCAGCTCGCGGATGATCGGCAGCATCTCGTTCCGCGTGTTGTTGAAAATATGCACGCCGGGGAAGAGCGGCTTCTGCGTCTCGCGGTCGAGAATATAAAACTCGAACTCGTGCGCCATCTCGGCGACATAGCCGAGTCTGTCAAGCTCGGCCAAGAGCCGCCGCACAATGCGGCGCGGCGATGCTTCAAGCCACCTGCCGTTTTCCCACTGACCGTCGCAGATCAGTCGCCATGTCTTATCGAGCCAGGGCACGGGCGCCAATGTGTCGAAATCGGGCACGAGCCGTTGATCGGCATAATTCATCTGCTCGTTATAGAGCGCGCCGGGCACCACGGAGGAGGCCGTGTCGAGCGCGAGCACGCCGCCATACATGTTGAGGCCGCCGCGCGCATAATGCTCGACGCGCTCGATCGGCACGAGTTTCGAGCGACCGATGCCATGAAGGTCAGGCGTCTCGAAGCGCACATAATCGGCGCCCTTCTTGCGCAGCTCGGTGACCATGCGCCCGATCGCATCGGCATTTTTCTTGGTCGTTTCAGCCATCGAAGTCCCTCGACACCACTAACGCAACTCTTCTTCGTATCCTTGGACGACTGATCGCGGCGTTGCGAACCTCGTCTCAGTTCCCTCTCCACCCCACCGGCGGAGAGGGACACTCCGCCTCCCCCTTCTCGGGGAAGGGTGATCTTCGCGACACCCTTCTCAATAAGTCCGCCACGCCGGCACGCGACCGTTGAGGCCAACCATCGGCACGCCGGTCATCATCGAGGCCTCCATGGTAAGCGCCTTCATGTCATTGCCATCGAGGTCGTGCACGCGGTTCTTGCCGCAGGCGCGCGCGAACAACTGAATCTCCATCGTCATCGCGTTCAGGAAATTGGCGACGCGCTCGGCACCCTCATCGGGGTCGAGCCGCTCGATCAGCCTCGGATATTGCGTGGTAATGCCGACCGGGCAAAGCCCAGTGTGGCAGTGATTGCACTCATAGGGCGTGGTGCCCATGCGGTGATAATCTTCGACATGGATCGGCCGATGGCAGCCGAGCGCGATCAAGGCCGCCGTGCCGATATAAACCACGTCGGCGCCGAGCGCGATGCACTTCGCGGCATCCGCGCCATTCCGAATACCGCCGCCGACGATCAGCTTGATGTCTTCCTTGAGCCCCATATCGCGCAAGGATTCGGCCGCCTCGGCAATCGCCGCGATGGTTGGAATGCCGGTGTGATCGAGTTGGATGGTGGGCGAGGCCGCGGTGCCGCCCTCCATGCCGTCGAATACAATGGCATCGACGCCCGCGCGCGCGATCAGCTTGATGTCGTCCGCGATACGCGACGCGCCGACCTTGACCGAAACCGGAATTTCGTAGCCGACCGCCTCGCGGATCTGCTGGATCTTGACCGGCAGATCATCGGCGCCCATCCAATCCGGGTGGCGGCACGGCGTGCGTTGATCGACGCCCTCGGGCAAATCGCGCATGCGCGCCACTTCGGCCGAAACCTTGCTGCCGAGGAGCACGCCGCCGGTGCCCGGCTTGGCGCCTTGGCCGCACACCACCTCGATCATATCGGCCTTGCGCATGTCATAGGGCGTCAGGCCATAGCGGCTCGGCAAATATTGATAGACGAGTTTGGCGGAGTTTTTGCGCTCCTCGGGGTGCATGCCGCCATCGCCCGTGCAGGTCGAGATGCCGCATTTGGTCGCGGCGCGCCCGAGCGCGCGCTTGGCGTTGATCGAGAGCGCGCCGAAGCTCATGCCCGCGATCATGATCGGCCGATCCAAAACCAGGGGTCGTTTAACGCGGCCCTCGCCGATCACGACGCGCGTGTCGCACCGCTCGCGATAGCCTTCAAGCGGCATGCGCGAGAGTCCGGCCGGCACGAATACCAGATCGTCGAACGAGGGCAGATCGCGCCTTTTGGTCGCCTGACCGCGAATCTGGTAGCGACCGAGCTCGGCCTTTTCCTGGATCGATTCGATCGTGTCGGGCGACCAGATGCCGCTATAGGTCGCGTCCTTTAGAGGACGTCCTTCCATACCTCGAACTCCTTCTTGTCGAAGTGCCAGAGCGAGCGGTCGGACTCGACCTTGCTAAAACTCTTGGGCGCTTTGATCTTGTATTTATCGAGCGTGGCGTAGAGGTCGTCGCGTTCGGCGGCATCGATATCGGCGTAGCGACAGCCAGAGCCGATCGCGTGAATCTGCCCGCCGACATAAATCGCGCCCTGATACATCGAATCACCCAGCGCATCGCCGGTATTGCCGCAGATGATCAGGCGCCCCTTTTGCATGAAGAAGCCGGTCATGTAGCCCGCATCGCCACCGACGATCAGCTCGCCCGATTTGAGCCCGATCGCCGAGCGCGGGCCGACCGAGCCTTTGACCACCACCGTGCCGCCACGGAGCGATGGCGCCGCCGCGGTCGCGGCATTGCCGTGCACCACCACTTCGCCCCGAATCAGATTGTCGCCAATGCCCCACCCGGCCGAACCATGGATCTCCGCCGTCACTTGGTCGGATAGCGACACCGCGTAATAGCCGACATCGCCTTTATAGATGAGATGGATCGGATCGGTGATCGCGACGCCGAGATTGTGCCGCGCCATCGGGTGCTCGATCTCGACGGTTTTGACGCCATTCTTCGCCGCGTCGCGGATCGCGATATTGAGTTGCGTGACCGACAGTTTGTTGCCGTCGAGCGTGATCTTATCAGCCTTGCTCATTGCAGCCGCCAGGTCGTGACCGTGCCGGCGCCGGGCTCGAACACATTCACCTCGCGCTGCACGCCCTCGCAAATCGCCCAGGCATCGGACGCGATGGCGATGAAATCATCGGTCTCGGCCACCACCATGGGCTTCGCGGCATAGCGATCCTTCACCAGCGCGACTTCGTTGCCGTGGATCGCGACATAGGTGAAGCAGCCATCGACGATATCGATCGTTGAATTCAACGCCTCTTTGAAAGAGGCGCCCTGGCTCATCTCATGCCAGAGCACCGCGCAGAGAATCTCGGAATCGTTTTTCGTGGTGAATCGATAGCCCTTCTTGTTTTGATAGAGCCAGCGCAGGCGGTGATAATTGGTGATGTGGCCATTGTGCATGACGACCAAATCGCGCGTGCCGCGCGCCGACAAAGGCTGCGCATGGGTAAAGTCGATCGCGCTTTCGGTCGCGAAGCGCGTCAAGCCGATCGCGACGCGCCCCTCATAGGCCGAGAGCTTGAATTTGGTTTCAAGATTGACGACGCCACCCAGATATTTCAGCACTTCGATGTGCGAACCGATGCTGGCGCAGGTCACGCCATTGCCGAGCCCGTCAATGGCATCGACCAAGGCGTCGTCCTTGCCCTTATAGCTGATCGCGGCACGAATATAGCCATCGCTGTCATTCGCCGATTTGACCCGGCCCAGTTCATCCAACAGTTCGATCACCTTGGGGCCCATGCCCGCTTTCTCGACATTGACGCCGACATAGGTCAAATCCTCGTCATTGTCTTGCCAGAGCGCGACGCCAGTCGAGTTCGGCCCGCGCCGATAGATGCTGTTCAGAATCCGATAGGCGATATCGCCGGTCTTCTTACCATGCAGGCGCGATTTGAAAACAATGCCACCAATGCCGCACATGCTCGCCGCTCCGCCGATTGTTAGGGCGATCGTGTTGTCTTGCGGCGGACGTGTCCGAGCCCCCTCTCCCCTTGCGGGAGAGGGGGGGACCCATTGCGCAGCAATGGGAGGGTGAGGGGGCAGAGAATAGCATGATTGGAACCCCTCACCCGCTCCCCTCGGGGCTTAGCCCGAGGGTCGCCTCCTCTCCCGCAAGGGGAGAGGGGTAAGAAGGAATGCCGCATTGTTGCCATGCGTTTCTCACCACAAGAGGACAGGTGAAGATATGAGAGGTCTCGCACATCTCGTCTTCCCTCAACGCAGCGCAGGCGTGAGCTTGAGTTTGCGATCAAGCGCCGCCCACGGAATCAGACCATCGATCCAGGTATTGACGCGATCGAGCGCGATCATGATGGCGTGCGCCACATCGACGAACTCGCGGTGGCTCTTCGCGCCACCATTCGAGAAATATCCGACGATCTCGTTCATCAATTTGACCGTGTTGGCCATCTTCCATTTGCCGAGCCGGGCCGCATGCCGTGTCACCAACGCGGCCGCCGCGCGATTGAGCTCAGCCACCGGCATCTCGCCCTTGCGCGCGAGATCGCGCAGCACCTGCATGTTCTCGCCGAGCCAGAACGTATCGAAATTGGCGTAGATGACGCACGGCAACGTGCCCATTGGCGGCCGTTTGAAGCGGCGCAGCGCCTTGATATCGGACGGCTCGGTCTTCCAATTCTTTTTGGTGAAGGTCTCGAGCCGCGCAATCATGTCAGTCGTGTTGGTGATGGCCATGATGCGCCTCCTCAAGCCGCGCGAATCTGGGCCTTGATCGGCCCCGAGCTCAGGATTTTCTTGCCCGCCGCCTTGCACGCCGGCAGGCCATCGACGACGCGGGCGAACAACGAGACCCGCCCGAACGGCGTGACATCACCATAAAAAATACAAATGGTTTGCCGGCCAGGGTAATAGCCGATGTCGCCGGCCTTGACGTTCAAGATCTCGTTCTCGGAATCGGCATAGAACGGCACCATGATGATCAGCTCGTCGCCCGCGAACTTCGCATGGGTCGAAAACGAATCGCAGGGCAGGCAGTCCGCAAAGGCCGCCGATACGCGCGGCGCCTGGTCGTCCAAGAGCTCCGCGGTGACCGTGCGGCCCGCGATTTTCATCGTGAAGCGACGCGCCATGATCATTCCTCCGGCCAGGTTAAGGCGCCCTCATTTGCGGGGTCGGCGCGGTCAGGTAGCGGCCAACCCTCATGTCCGAGAACGGCAACCGGATAACACAGCCGCAAGACCGCTGCAACGGACGAGCGGGCAAGGTTTGTTGGTCATACCAGAGCGTCGCTCGGTGCTCGACATCGCGCCGTAAAACCACACGTTATGCCGCATGCTGAGCCAGGCCATCTGGTATGACCAGACATCAAAAAGGGGTCGGCCATCGCGCACTGTGCTTGAATCGCGCCATCGGCTCTGTAAGCATGAGGCCAAGACCAAAGCGTTCAAGGATCAGGGTTCGGGGGGACCAGGGGAGCCAATGAACCAGGCCCAGGCAACCGAGACCGTGCCGCGTCCCTTGCTCGCCTGCGAGGGCGTCAGCAAGCACTATGGCGCCGTGGCCGCGGTCAGCAATTTGAGCCTCGATGTGCGGCCGGGTGAAGTTTTGGGCATTGGCGGGCCGAACGGGGCTGGCAAGACCACGCTGTTTGACGTGATCACGGGCCTGACCGCGCTCGATCAGGGCCGCGTCATGTTCGATGGTCGCGATATCACCAACGCCAAGCCGCAAACCCTCTGCCATATGGGGCTTGTGCGCACCTTCCAGCTCAATGCCGGCTATGACACCTTGACCGCGCGCGACAATGTGTTGGTTGGCGCCTATTTCGGCCACCGCAATATCGTAATCCCGGGTCTGCGTCTCAGTGCGCAGGCCAAACGCCGGGCCGAGGCCGCGATGGATTTGGTTGGCCTGGCCGATATACGCAACACCGTGGTCAAAACCCTGCCGGTCTATCAACGCAAGCTTCTGATGATGGCGAGCGCGCTCGCCAGCGAACCCAAGCTCCTGATGATGGACGAGCCGGTCGGCGGGCTGAACCCGCATGAGATCGACGATGTGATGAAGCTGGTCGAGCGCGTGCGCGGCGCGGGCATCACCATCGTGCTGATCGAGCACGTCATGCGCTTTCTGGTCGCGCTCTCCGATCGCGTGATGATCATGCATCATGGCGAAAAAATTTATGAGGGCTCCTCGGCGGGCCTGGTGCGCGACAAGACCGTGGTCGAGGTTTATCTCGGCACGGGCGCCTCGCTGCGTCTGAAAAATCTTATCGAGGAGCGCCAGGCCAGATGACGACGAGCGGCCCGCCCGAACCTGAACGTACGATCGTCATGGCCGGGCATGACCCGCCCATCCAGGCCTATTCACCACAAAGGCACAAAGACACTATAGGGGTCCTGCCTTTGTGCCTTGGTGTCTTTGTGGTGCATCGTCCGTCGAATCCCGCGATGGCGTCGCTATGGATGGCCGGGTCAAGCCCAGCCATGACGACAAAGAGGGAGCGCCACGCCAGATGACGACGCTCACAGGTTTCACCTTTCCCGTTGGGGCACCGTTGCGAAACGGGTTTGTGAAAAATGCGGCTGGTGAAGGTATTCGTGCACCCATGAACACCACTCAACCGCGTTCCCCTCTCCCGCGTGCGGGAGAGGGACAGGGTGAGGGTGGCGCCATTTCAGCCTTTGCTGACCCTCACCCCGCCCCTCTCCCCAAGGGGAGAGGGGGACACTCGATCGAGCGACGGGCCTAAGCATGGAATCCTTCATCCAGATCATCGTCAGCGGTCTGTTGCTGGGCTCGATGTATGCGGTGAGCGCGGTCGGGCTGTCGCTGCTATGGGGCGCGCTGGGGATGCTTAATATGGCGCATGGCGCGCTGCTCACGGTTGGCGCCTATGCGTGCTATGCCGCGGTCGTCAGCGCCGGCCTGCCCAATTGGCTCGGCCTGCCGCTTGCCATGCTGGCGAGCTTCGCCTTTGGGCTTTTGATGTACTACGCCGTGGTGCGCTGGATGTATCAGCGCCAAGGCTTCGAGACCAACATCATCCTCGCCACCATCGGCCTCGCCATGGTGTTCGAGAATGTGGTGTTGAAATTGTTCGGCGCCTATCCGGTGGCGCAGCCCTTTGGGGTCGACCGCTCGATCGGCTTTGAGATCGGCACCGTGTTCGTGCCCTGGCAAAACGTCGTGATCATCGCGGTCAGCGCGGTGCTCATGTTGGCGATCGCCGGCGTGCTGCGCGCAACACGCATGGGCCGCGCGATTCGCGCCACCGCGCAAAGCCGCGAGGCCGCGCTTCTGATGGGCGTGCCGGTTGCGCGCGTGTTCGCCCAGGTCATGGGCATATCGGGCATCGTCGCCGCCGTTTCGGGCGTGATGATTTCATCGATCACCACGCTCGCGCCGACCATGGGCTATGACCCGATGATGAAAGCCTTCATCGTTTGCGTGGTGGGCGGGCTCGGCAATGTGCCTGGCGCGTTCTTCGCCGCCTTCGCGCTTGGCCTGATCGAGGCCGGCGTGCAATTCGGCGCCGGCACGCGCTTTGGTTATCCGGCGCTGCTCGTTCTCGTCATCATCGCGCTTCTGTGGCGCCCCTATGGCGTGTTCGGCCGACGCGCGGTGGTGAGGGTCTGAACGCGATGGCAACCAACCCCAATACGCTCGGCCCGGTGCGCGCCACGATTTCAGGCGCGACCTATCAGAGCCTCCGTGAGGGCATCGCGGCCGGGCGTTTTCCGCCCGGCAGCCGCTTGCCGAGCGAGCGCGATTTGGCCGACCGCATGGGCGTGAGCCGCCCGGCGGTGCGCGAAGCGGTGCGCCAATTGGTCGGGCAGGGGCTGATCGAGATCAAACCGCGCCGTGGGGTTTATGTGCGCGCCGCCGGCGAACTCGGCCTTGGCGATGCCTTCTCGCAGTTGATCGGCACGGATTTCGATCGCGTGATGGAATTGCTCGAGGTCAGGCGCGCGCTTGAAACGCGCTCGGCCTTTCTCGCCGCGCAATACGCCACCGCTGCCGATATTGACGAACTCACACGCATCTATGCCGATCTCGCGCGCGACAATGAATTGCGCGCAACCGGCGATGACGCCGATGTGCGCTTCCATTGCGCCATCGCCGCCGCGGCCGGCAATACGGTGCTCACCCATATGATGGCGACGCTGCATGGCGCGCTGGTCAAAGCCGCGCGTCTGCTCGCCTCGCGCCTGATGGACAGCGAGCATTATCGGAACGAGATGTTCGCCATCCACACCCGTATTTTCGAGGCGATCAAAGAGCGCAAACCCAAAGCCGCCTCCGCCGCCATGGATGCCCATTTCGCGTTTGTGCAACGCGAATTGACGCATTACAGAAGAAAAAGTGGGGAAGGTTGAATAAGCACCTTTCCCCTTCAGGGGAAGGGGTTTCGGGATGGGGTGTATCACGGCGGGCCGCGCCCGCCTAAACCGCCGTTTCTCGATAACGCCTTCGGTAGACGAAAATTTACAAACAGCCGACGGACGGTGTGTGACTACTTCAGCACGACGAGGACGCCAAAGTGCGTGCGTCTTTGCCGCTGAAAACTGGATCGCTGGAGCCCACCCCAACTGGGTAGGTAACGATACACCTAGCGTACCCAGCCACAGGAAGTATGTTTGGGAGCGCCATTATTGACTATGGCAGATCGCCAACCATTCGACTTGGGGGCAACATGCTAAGGCTTTCAATCACGTATTTTTACAATCTTGGAGCGGCGATGAGGCCGGTTGCCGGTGTGTAAGGAACGCACAAGGTGTCGGAGGCGTTCGGCTGGCTTTATGGGGCCGAAGAATCATTGAACAACCTCTTCGCTACTACTTGGTTCTTTCCGGCCATCAATGCGTCGTTTGGCCCAGGCCAAGAACTACTAGGCGCGATAAAAAGCGTCACCACGAGAAGCGACTTCGATGCGGAGATAGGTTGGCCAGCTTCCTTCGCGATAGCCCGGGCACTGAGCGTGTTTGAGGGGGCCGTCAAAGCGGAACTCGCTGTGGCAAACGCATATTTCGTTACTCGCAAGGGTGGTTATGACACGTTGGCGCTGGTCGCAAATGCTGAGATGCTTTTTCCGACGGATTTAGGTCAAAAAATACCAACCGCGATACTTGATCTCCGCGAGGCGGGCAAATGCCTTGCCTTCGAATTACCAACCGCCGCCGGTTTCCATGTCCTACGCGCGACAGAAACGGTTTTGCGGGCTTATTGGGGTGCCGTGGGTAATGGTAAGCCTCACCCAAGAAAAAAAACGATGGGGGATTACCTGAAGAGGATGCAAGACGAGGGGGGCGGAAATGCGAAGGCGCGGGCAGCCTTGCAACAGATCAAGGATTTACACAGAAACCCACTTATGCACCCTGAGGAGACTCTGACTCTTGATGAAGCGATCGGTCTTTTCGGAATTGTCCAAAGCGCGATTAGCGCGATGCTTAAAGACATTCCGTTGCCAACACCAAATCCTATCGCTGCGGGCACTTCACCTTAGGCGAGGTCACCATCCTGAATGCTCCGTCAAGCCCCTCTCGGTCCAAACAAAATAATAGCCGCCCCCACCAAACACACCGCCGCGCCGATGGCGTCCCACCGGTCGGGGCGGGCACCTTCGATCACCCAGAGCCAAACCAGCGACGCGATGATGTAGACGCCGCCATAGGCGGCATAGGCGCGGCCTGCGAATGGCGCCTCGGCGAGCGTCAGCAAATAGGCGAACAGCACGAGCGAGGCGATGCCCGGTGCGATCCACCAAACCGGTTTATCGAGCCTGAGCCACGCCCAAAAAGCGAAACACCCGGCGATCTCCGCCGCCGCCGCGCCGATATAGATGAGGATGGTCAGCATGGGTCCCCGCTGCCCATGATTATAGCCGACCGCGCCGTTTACCGCCGCCAAAGACTGGATTGCCGGAGCCCGCCCCCGACATGATCGGGGGTCAAGCCCGGCAATGCCGGGGAAGAGAATATCTCTAAGTGGCGCGACCAATGACTTTTGGGTTCCATCATCCTTGAGTGTTCCCGCTAGATTCCATGCGGGCTCATTTTTTTCGTCATTGCCGGGCTTGACCCGGCAATCCAGGTCTTCCTTGTCGGAGCATGTTCGGAAAGGGCCTGGATGCGGCGACTCGCCCAGGCCTGACAAGAAGGGGCGGGCGCTGCCCGCCTAGGGCGCCACCCACCATCCCCGGCCCTTCCTCCGGCCCCCGGCGGGAGGAAGGGGGATTAACTGAACGGCGCAGGACCGATAAACCGCTTCAACACATTCCCCGTCATGCGCGCGACATTGTTCTTGTACTTGTTGTGGCTGAGCGAGCCGGCCCAGGCGATCGAGCTGGTGGCGAACACCGCGCCGCCCGACGCCAGCTCATAAAACACGATATCGGCGCGCACGAGTTCGTTCTCCTGGCCACCGAGGCCCGGATAGTTGATCAACAATTCCTCGCACACCACGAGATAGATGTTGGTGTGGTTCTCGGAGGAGGCGAGCACGAGCGCGTTGGGCGGCGTGCCCAATAGGCGATCCGCGCGATCGAGCTCAAGGCCGGCCGCGCCATCGCCAACCAGCCCGAAATTACCGATCAGCTCATCGGGCTTGATGCCTTTCATAATAAACGCGGCGCGTGGGTTTTTGGCGTCCGGCTTCTGGCGGTAATAGGACGAGATGTCGAACCCTTGGGCCGAAAAGCCGGTGCCGGCGGTCGTTTGCGGCGCGCGGCCATTGCGCCGCCAGAGCCCGCCATATTCGCCGGTGAAGCTGTGATAATACTCGCCCGTGCGCGCCTCCCAGGCGCGGATGCCGCCCTCATTGCGCCGCACCTCCATGCAACCGGGCACGCTCTTGTGGAACGCGACGCGCCAATAGAAGCCATTGGCGCCGAGATACATCAGGCGCCCGCCTTTGGCCTTGAAGGCATCGAGCGCATCCAGCATTTCCTTGCTGAAATATTCCGGGTGGGTCGAAGTGATCAGCACTTGATGGTTCTCGATCACCGAGAGCCCTTCGTGGTGCAAATCCTCGTCACTCACCACGTCATAATCGGTGCCGGTCGATTCCAGCCAATCGATGATGTGGGTATCGGCATTGAATTGCCAAAGGCCCGAGCCCTTGCCGCCGAGCCAGCACGAATATTTCGGCCGCATATTGAGCACCGGGCGAAGCCGCGAGGAATAGCACACGCCCGAGCCATCTGAATGCACATCATAGCACGACGCGCCATATTCGCGGTGCTGATCGAGATACATGTTCTGCGCCGAAAGCAGCGAGAGCTTGCCGGTCAAAAGCTGCGCGAGCGGCGCGTCGGTCGCCATGCGCTCATTGGCATAGGCGAGATAACTCGCGCTCGGCAACAGAAACACCGCCTTTGCGGTGGCTTTGCCGCGCGGTGGGCGCACCGCGAACGGCACATAGTCTTCCGTATCGCCCGCGCGCAGCCGTATCGCATAGAGCCCGCTTCTCAGCGTCTTCGGCACGCTGAAGGTGAAATCGACCTCCCATTCCGCATCGATCACATCGTCATCGTGAAAATAGATCGCGCCATAGAGCTGGGGCGCGTGGTGCCAATTCATTTCGCTGCCGTCCCAATTGTGCCCGGTCATCGCACGCGCCGGCATTTGCACGATTCGGCCGTGCAGGCGGTTGGGCCCGATATCGTGGATGGTGGTCGTGGTGATGCCGACCGAAAAATCCCACACGCCCACCAGATCGGCCATTAAGTGCGAGGGGATCGGCCCCTGCGCGGCCTCCATCATTTCGGCGCGATTCAGCACGCGGTTCGCGATGCGCGGGCGATCGATCTTGCCGTTGAAGTGGCCTTTGCAGACCACGCGGCCTTTATCTATTTCGTTGAAATAGGCCCCGAAGACCAGCGGGCAGTCATGACTACCAACCGATTTCAACGTCGACTTCTTTTTCACGAAGGCGTGATCATCGGTCCGGCCATGAGATTTAAGCGGTTCCTGATAGAGCTTCACCTCTTTGGTCTTGGCGTCGTAGGAGACCGCTACGAAATACCATTCGCGCGCGACCAAGGGCTTGCCGGAATTGATCACCTCGATCTTGCCCTCGTCATCGCCGAGGCAAACCGCGAGCGAGCCATCGCGCTTGGTGATGATCAGCGCGAGGCCGGTTTTTTTCGGCACTTCGCGCCAATAGGAGATGATTCCTTGCGTGCCCTTGGTCGGCGTGGACGGCCAAATATAGGCCTGGAGCGTGAAGCTCTCGAGGCCTTCGAGCGCGGGCGCCGAGGCGACACAGGCAAAGGAGCCGGCATGGATCGTCTGTTTGCGGCCCTTATAGGTTTTGCTCGCCGATGATTTGACGACCGTCTCTTGAAAACCGGGGCCTTCGGGGTTCTCGTCGCCGCAGCGCAGGCGCACGAGATCGGCTTTGTATTTCGGTCCCGCTTCGCAATTGACCATGAAGCTGATGTCTTCGCCCGGCACGACGCTGATTTTGTCGGCATAGGCCGTGAGCTTGAGCATGGCGCGTCTCCCTTTATATTTTATCCCGCTGATCGTGGCCGATCATCGGGACGCCCTCAAACGCTGGGCGCGCGTGTCCCACGCGCTTGGCTTTCGCCGCCAAGGCGGCGTCGCGTGCCCTGGCGCGCGCTAAAGCGCGCAACGCGGTCGCGCCGCATAAGTTCGCGGCGACTATTTTAGCGTCTCGCCCGTATGCATCTTCCAGCGCAATTTGAAGACATGCCATTCGGCGTCTTCGAGCGAGGTGAAGGTTTTATCGAGCGGCTTGACCGGCTGAGCGCGATCACCCGTGGTCTGGCCGAGGCGCCATTTCTTGAACGGCGTCTCGATGATCAGACAATATTTATCAGCCATCGGCGCGCCGCGAAATCTGTTCAGCACCTGCTGCAATTCGGGCGTGTGATGACCGACCGGGTTCTTTTTGAATTCGGCAACCACGCGCCGGTCGGCCTCGGTCACTTTGAACCGGCCTTCGAGCTCTTGGATTTGTGGCATGGCGTTTTCCCCCGCATCCACCCCATCGAATGACTTTCATTAGATCGCAACCGCCCGGCCTTGCGCAACGCCTAAGCGTTGGCGCGGCCCCGCCTAGGTCAGACCAGGCTTGACGGCATGAGGCGGATCGTGCTGCTAAGCGGCCTGGGCAAGGGGCCCGGCCGAGAGAGGATTTCATGCCGTTTTTCGAGGATTTCGCGCTCGACACGCTGCCCGAGCTAAAAGCCGTCGATCCGGCCTCGTTCAAGCAGGGCATGCGGCTGCTGTCAGCCGGCGTGACCATCGTCACAACCGCGATCGGCTCGAGCCGGATCGGGCTAACCGCGACCGCCGTCTGCTCGCTCAGCGCCGAGCCCGCGACGCTGCTCGCCTGCGTCAATCGCGAGGCCGGCGCGCATGACCCGACGCTGCAATCCAAGGTCTTCTGCGTCAACGTGCTGGGGCTCGGCCATCTCGACCTCGCCAAACTATTCGCCGATCGCACGCGCGTGCCCGAACGCTTCAATCACGGCGAATGGGGCACGCTGAATACCGGCGCGCCGGTGTTGATGGATTCGCTTGTCAGCTTCGATTGTTTGCTCGGCCAAACCTTTCGGGCCGAAACGCACACGGTGTTGATTGGCCGCGTGCAGGCCGTGCGCTCATCGCCCAATCAACGCCCGCTGCTTTATGCCAATGGCAAATTCGGCAGCTTTGACGAGGCGTAGGGGTGAGAAGGGTCTGCGCGGACTGCTGATCTAAGATGTCTGTGGAGTGAAGAGGAAATGCCAGAACCTATTTCTTCCATAGAGTCACTTGGCGTGGTCAAGCGAGCGTTCACATGGATTTTCGGCGTCTTGCGCCTCTCTTCTCGTATGGCGGCAATAGAAGAAAAGCTCAAAAACGTTGAGCGAGAGAGGGCAACGCTTCCTTATCGGAAGTGACTCAATGCGGGGAGCGCGACATGCGTCTCGCGGATAGCTATCGTTACCGTCAAAACGTCCTAGACGAACAGCGCTATTTTCACGAAAAATGGCTTTGCTATAACTGCGCCCACCGAGAGGACTCTAATATTCCAGAGCCTGGTGGCTAACCAATTTGTTCAAACCGACCAGATGAATTGCGCCGGTTCATCGAACGGGACGATGCATCTGGGTCGCCGCCGTCCTTCGTCGAGAAAATCCTGAACATGATCTCGTTTTTTTTCAAGAAATGGCCAGCCCAGCCCATCCGGGGCAGTTCATCAAGATGGAGATCCTGGAGCCGTTGGAACTTTCGGTGACAGAGGCCGCGAAAGCGTTGGGTGTAAGCCGACCGGCGCTGTCGGCGTTGCTGAATGGCCGCGCGTCGCTTTCGTCGGACATGGCGCTACGGGTCGAGAAAGCGTTCGGTATCAAGATGGATACCCTGTTGCGTATGCAGACGGCTTTCGAGATTGCCGAAGCCCGCCGTAAAGAGAGCAAGATCAAGGTGAAACCTTACAAGGCGGCCTCTACGAGGGCCGGATCAACGCCGTAATGAGGGGTGCAACGGCGCTTCTGAATTGATCGCTAGAACGTGACGGGTCGTTGCGTCTTAGCGGCGCATCGGCGCCACGGCTTGCCCATGCACGCGATTGATTTTTTGCGAACGGCGTTGGCCTCATCGGCCACGCGGACCGAATCGTTTTGGCCGCGGTTTGTGGTCGCTTCATAGCACGGCATTTTTGCGACCGCGGCAAGGCCAAGCGGGCCGGCGAATAAGTCATCGACATGCAACGCGAATGGCGCTGTGCCCGCGGCGGCAAACGCGACTACTCGCAAAGCAAAGTGGAATCTGCGACGCATGGCGTGAATCCTGGCGATCTGGCGTTGATGGCCAAGATATTAACGCAGGGTTATTGCGGAACGATTAACGGGGTTTAATAAAAGCGCTCGATCTTGCGGAAATTAGGATCCGTTAACACTTGATCAAGCGCATTAGCGATCAACGCGGCCCAACGCGCGGCACCGTCATCGCTTTCGATCAAATCTTGGCGCACCTCGATCTCGATATGCGGCAGGCCACGTCTCTGGCCGTGCACGGGGATCGAATAGTCGGATGGGCCCTTGATCGCATAGGGCTCGTTTTCGCCGATGGTGAGGGTGGGATCGAGCGTGAGGAACGCGCGCTTCAGCGGCGCAACCAGCCGGCGATCATGCTCGAACAAAAGGCCGAGCTGCCAGGGTCGGGCGACGCCGTTCATGGCCGGCGTGAAACTGTGCATCGAAACAAGAATGGGGATTTGGCGCAGTGCTGCCAAATGACCCTCGATGAAATTCGAAAGCGCCTGATGATAGGGCGCGAAGAAGAACGCCTGGCGCAGAGCGCGCTCGCTCGCGCTCAAATTCTGATTGGCCGGGATGACGCTGCCATCGCTTGTGAGCGGGATCGAGGTCGGTGATTCGAGCGGCCGATTACAGTCGATGATCAGGCGTGAATAGCCCGAGAGAAAGGCCGGGCAGCCTTTACGCGCGGCGAGCTGGCGCGTCACGGCGGCCGCGCCGATGTCCCAGCCGATATGGCGGTCGAGCTCTGCCTGGGCGAGGCCGAGCCGTGCCATATGGGCCGGCACGGCGTTTGAGGCGTGGTCGCAGCAGAGGATGAGCGAGGCATCGCCCTTCGGGTTGATCACCTCGAAGGGCGGCGGGTCGCTGGCGCTGAGGTGGGCGGGGTCGAAGGCGGTCGAGGCGGTCATACCGGGCCGAATCAAGGGACGCCATCATGATAGGGCGCCGCGCCAAAATCGGCTACACTAAGGCGCGATCACCGCCCGGGCATTTTTCATTTGTCATTGCCGGGCTTGACCCGGCAATCCAGTTTTGCCTCGAGCCCTGGATGCCCGGGTCTCCGCCCGGGCATGACGAAGAAAAAAACCGAGCACGTCGAAAACGGTTTATGTGCAAACGGAGGAGACCCTCATGACCGCTCAATCCTGGCCGACCACGCGCGATTTGCCGCTCTTGCCCGGACGTTCGGCGCTTCTGATTGTCGATGTGCAAAACTATTGCGCACACCGCAATGGCGGTGAATTCAACGGCCTGACGCCCACCGAGTTCGAGGCACGCTTCGGCGGGTTCTTCACGCAATTCGAACGCACCGCGCTGCCGAACCTAAAACGCCTGATCGCGTCTTGCCGCGCCGCCGGAATCGAGGTGATGTTCACCACGATCGAGAGCCTGACCAAGGATGGGCGCGACCGCAGTCTGGATTACAAGATTACCGGCTTCAACGTGGCCAAGGGCTCCTGGGATGGCAAGGTAATCGACGCCATCGCGCCTTCTGACGACGAGATTGTCATTCCGAAATCGTCATCGAGCGTCTTCAACTCGACCAATATCGATTATGTGCTGCGCAATTTGGGCGTTGAGCGGCTCGCCATTGCCGGCATCTATACCGACCAATGCGTCGAGGGCGCGGTGCGCGATGCGTGCGACAAGAATTATCTGGTCACGCTGGTCGCGGATGCCTGCGCGACCTATACGCGCGAGCGCCATGATAATTCGCTAAAGGCGCTCAAAGGCTATTGCCGCACCGTCACGACCGACCAGATTGTCGCCGAACTCCAAGGCGCCCAACGCAAAGCGGGGTAGGGGCGCCTACCTTGGCGTCGCCCTCCCCTGGATGGGGGAGGGCGAGAGAGGGATGGGCAAGGCTGTAACGACATCCATTACATCGGTCTTGAACTCTGTAATGAGAATCATTACATAAGGGCCGACTTCCATGGGAGCCCGGCTCCATGATTCGGAGCTTCAAGGACAAGCGTACCGAGCAGCTCTATACCGGGATGATCCCGAAAGGTATCGATCCCTCCGTCGCGCGTCGCGCGCAACGTGTCCTCCGTTTTTTGAACCAAGCGAGGCGAGAGCTCGACGTCTGGGCGGTACGGGGATACGACCCCCACAAGCTTGGTGGCGATCGAGTTGGCCAATGGAGTCTCAGAGTTAACGATCAATGGCGAGTCTGTTATCGGTGGGTGGATGAAGACCCGGAGGATGTCGAATTGACCGACTATCACTAAGGGATGAAACCGCCACCATCAACATATGCCTTAAACCATCGAGGGCTATAAACCTATGGTTACTAAGCGAAAGACTCGACGCCTTCCCCCGATCCATCCGGGCGAGTTTCTGCGCGAAGATTTTCTGGTACCGCTCGACATGAGCGTGAACGCGCTTGCGGTGAAAATCGGCGTGCCGCGCGCACGGCTGAATGACATCGTCAATGAGAAGCGCGGCATTAGCGCCGATACCGCGCTCAGGCTCGGGCGCTATTTTGGTATGTCGCCAGAAATATGGCTCGGTTTTCAGCAGCAATATGATCTTGAAACCACAAATCGAGCGATTGGCCTCGCGCTCAAGGCGATCAAGCCACGCCGGATGAAAAAGCCGGCCGGCGTGGACGCCACCGCCGCCTAATCAGCCCCGCCCGCAGTGTAGCCATAGAGGCGGCAGGCTTCGCTTTGCGTGACATAACCTTCGCGCACATCTTCCTCGATCATGGTGCGCTCGCGCGCCTTCGGCTCGCCATAGCCGCCGCCGCCCGGCACTTCGAGCCGCACGCGGTCGCCATTGCGCAACATGATGTTGGAAAATTTGGAGGACGAGCGCTTGCCATAGGCCTCGACCACCGTGCGCCAATCTTTCCGCCCGCTTTGTTGCACGAGCGTCGCGCCATTGCGCCCTTCGCCGCCGCCGAACAGCGCCCAGGTCTTGATCTTGTGACGATCCGAGCATTGGCTCGCGGTGATTTCGGGCGCGGCCGAGCGCAGCGTTTTTTGGAAGCCGAGCCCGCCGCGAAATTTTCCGGCGCCCGCCGAATCGGGCAGCAACGCGAAGTTCTCGACCACGAAGGGAAAGCGCGTTTCGAACACCTCGGTCGGGATGAACCGGCAATTGCCATTGATGCAGATCACCGCATCATTGCCGTCGGCATAAGAGCGCCCGCCCCAGCCGCCCGACATCAAATCGTAGCAGGCATAATATTCGTCATTGTCGGGGTGCTGGCCGCCGAACACGAAATTGCCGCCAGTGCCGGATTCGGACGCCATGGCGCGTTCAGGGAGGCACTTCGAAAGCGCGCCGATCACGATCGCGGCGAGGCGCGGATGGGTCTCGGTATTGCCGGCGACTTCGGGCGCCGGGTAATCGACATTGGTGACCGACCCCGGCGCCGCGAGCACACGGATCGGGCGGAACGCGCCGGAATTTTTCGGAATCGTCGGGTCGGTCAGATGAAAGATCGCGTTATAGGTCGACGACCAGGCGACGCCCAAAGTTGCATTGATCGGGCCCTTGGCCTGCGGCGATGAGCCGGTGAAATCGACCACCATCTCATCGCCTTGCACGTGCACCTTCACATAGAGCCGATAGGGTTTGTCCTCGATGCCATCATTCTCGACATAATCTTCAAAATCATAATGGCCGTCGGGGAAGCTCTCGATCTCGCTCCTCATGCGCCGCTCGGCATAATCCATCAAATCGTCGCACGTCTTGCGGAACACGGCCTTGCCGTATTTCTTGACGAGTTCCGCGATGCGCTTCTCGCCCGTGTCGAGCGCGCCGATCATGGCGCGCAAATCGCCATGGTTGTGGCGCGGCGTACGCACATTGGCGAGCCACAGCTTCCAAACCTCGGGCACGTCCTTATTGCGCTTGCGGATTTTCACCGGCGGCATACGGAAGCCTTCGTGGAAAATTTCCGTCGCCTCGCCGGCAAAGCCGCCGGGCACCATGCCGCCCACTTCCGCGACATGCCCGATCGCGACGCAAAACCCCATCAACTCGCCATCGACATAGAACGGCTTGAACAAGGTGTGCTCGGGCACATGCAATCCGCCGCGATAGGGGTCGTTGTGAATGATCACATCGCCTTCATCGAGCGTATGAAGTGGAATTTCTTGCGCGCAGGTTTTGATAAGAAGCGGCATGCCGCCGATCTGCGCCGGGCAGAATTCGGCGACCGCGATCATATTGCCCTTGGTGTCGGTCAGCGCGCAGGTGAAGTCGAGCCCTTCATTGAAGATCGTCGAGTACGACGTCTTCATCAACACGATGCCCATTTCGCGACAGATCGACACCATCGAGGAATCGATGATGTTCATCGTCACCATGTCTTCGGAGCGCGGATCGGTCATGGGTGTCCTGTCAATTGAACCGTCAAATCTGGCCCGTCACGCTAATTCGTTCGATACATCGCCACCTCTCCCCTTGTGGGAGAGGTCGCCGCGTAGCGGCGGGTGTGGGGGCCCATGAAAACGGTCTTCGGCCCCCTCACCCTCCCGTCACTTCGTGCCGGGCCCCTCCCTCTCCCACGGGGGGAGAGGGGTTCGGAGAAACGGCGGGCGAGGGGTGAAGCGCCGTTTCAATCATCCCCGCCGGCTTCGAGGCCATAATCCTTGCGCGCGGATTCCTTCGAAATGTAGCCCTCACGCAAATCCTCGATCACGGCATCGCGCGGGCGCTTTTTCGGGTCGCCATAGCCGCCACCGCCGGGCGTTTGGAAGCGCATGGAATCGCCCGGCTGAATGCGGATATTGGCCCATTTGGACGGGCTCACTTTGCCGAACGCCTCATTGATCATCTGCCAGCGCTCGGCGTTGGCCTTGCGATACCAAGTGCCGGCGAGCCCGCCGGGGAGCCCGCCAAACAGGCCCCAGGGGCGCTTCTGATGGCGGTCCGACATTTGGCTGCCGGTGATCTCGACCTTCGAATTTTTCAGCGTGCGCCGCGTCGAGAGGCCGCCGCGATGCTCGCCCGCGCCGCCTGAATCCGGCACCAGCTCGTAGGACAAGGTCTGCCAGGGATAGCGCGTCTCGAACACCTCGACCGGCACCACGCGGCAATTGCCGTTGATCGCATCCGTCGCGTCATTGCCATCGGCGAAATTGCGCCCGCCCCAGCCGCCAAGCTCGATCGCATAGCAGACAAAGGTTTCATCCTGCTGCGCGTCATGGCCGGAGAACACGAAATTGGTGTGCGTCGCGCCCTCGGCCGCCATGGTGCGGTTGGGCACGGCGGTCGCCATGGCGCCGATGATCGTGCCGGCGATCTTGCAATGGGTCTCGGTATTGCCGCCGACCTCGGGCCCCGGATAGTCGACGTTCACCAAACTGCCGGGCGGGGAAATGATGCGGATTGGCCTGAAGCAGCCCGAATTGCGCGGGATCGACTGATCGGTCATGTGCAGCATGGCGTTATAGGCGGCCGACCACGAAACGCCGAGCGTGCCATTGATCGGTCCGCGTGCCTGCTTCGAGGTGCCGGTATAGTCGATCACTACCTCATCGCCCTGAACATGGACTGTGACGTTGATCTTATAAGGCTTGGCCTCGATGCCGTCGTCCTCGACCGTGTCGGAGAAGGTGTATTTACCGTCGGGAATCTGCGCGATCTCGGCGCGCATGCGCGCTTCGGAATAGGTGATCAAATCGGCGCAGGTTTTGCGGAAGACGTCTTTGCCGTATTTGCGGATCAGCTCCATCATGCGCTTCTCGCCGAGATCGACCGCCGCGATCAGCGCGCGCAGATCGCCATAATTGTAGCGTGGCGTGCGCACGTTCGCGAGCAAGAGCTTCCACACTTCCTCGACGTCTTTGCCCTGGCTTCGGATTTTCACGGGCGGCACGCGAATGCCCTCCTGGAAAATCTCGGTCGCCTCGCCGGCGAACGCGCCCGCCACCATGCCGCCGATCTCCACCAAATGCCCGATCGACATCGCATAGGCCATCAACTCGCCATCGACATAGACCGGCTTGATCATGGTGTGTTCGGGGCAATGCAGACCCCCGCGATAGGGGTCGTTGTGGACGATCACATCGCCCTCGACGATTTCACCCGGCTTGAACTCCATGACGCAGCTCCGCGCCAGAAGCGGCACGCCGCCGATCATCGAGGGGCAGAACTCGGCCTGGCTGATCATCTCGCCATTGGGCGAAACCAGCGCGCAGGTAAAATCGAGCGCCTCGTTGAAGATCGTCGAGTAAGACGTCTTCATCAGCACGATGCCCATTTCACGGCAGACAGATACCATCGTCGAATCGACGATGTTCATCGTCACCATGTCCATCTCGCTTGTCTTGGCCATGTGCGCTATTCCCCACCCAATTTGCCGATCAAGAGATTGCCATAGGCGTCGACCTTGAGCTTCCGCCCCGGGTTGAGCACGGTCACTGACGCCGGCTCCTCGACCACCGCCGGCCCAGTGATCGTATCGCCTTCTTTCAATTGGCCGCGGTTATAGACCGGTGTGTCGAGCGCGCCATTGGTGAACACCACCTTCCGCGTCGAAACCGGCTTCGCGCCGCTGCCTTTGCCGATCGTCGCAAAGGCCGGCTTTTCGGTGAGCGACACGACCGTCGCCTTCAAGGTGATCGCCTCAATGATCTCACGCGGAATGTTGAAGCCAAAGCGCGCGAGATGCATTTGGTGGAAGAGCTCCCACACCTTGGGCGTGGTCGTGGCGTCGAAGCGGTCGAACGGGACCGGCACTTCGAGCTCGTAGTTTTGACCGAGATAGCGCAGCTCGACCGAGCGATAGACCTCGACATTCTTGGTGTAGCCCTGGGCCGCAAGCTCGGCGATCCCTGAATCAACGAGCGACTTCATCACCTCGCTCGCGCGCGCCTGATCGAAGCGCTTCGAGGTCATCTGCACGGTGCGCTGCGTATCGACGCGCGCATCGGTCATGATAAAGCCGAAGGCCGAGAACTGGCCCGGATGATTGGGCACGATGCCGCTTGGAATGCCGGCATCATCCATCAAATCATTGATGTGCAGCGGCCCCGCGCCGCCGAACGCGAGCAGCGCGAAATCGCGCGGGTCGAGCCCGCGTTCGATCAAGACCGAGCGTAGCGCGCCGACCATGTTGTTGTTGGCGATGCGGATCATCGCGAGCGCGATTTCATCGGCCGTGCGGCCGAGTTTTTTCGCCACCGCCCCGACCGCGGTCTTGGCCGCGTCGGCGTCGAGCTTCATGGCGCCACCGAGGAAGTTCGTCGGGCTGATGCGCCCAAGCGCGACATTGGCGTCGGTCACGGTCGCTTCGGTCCCGCCCATTTTGTAACAAGCAGGCCCCGGCGCTGCGCCCGCGCTTCGCGGCCCAACGCGCAACATGCCGCCCTTGTCGATCCAGGCGAGGCTGCCGCCGCCCGCGCCGATGGTGCGAATGTCGATCATCGGAATTTGGATCGGCACGCCGAATTCGATTTCGAAATCGGTGGTGAAATTCTCGCGCCCATTGATCACGGTGGCGCAATCGGTCGAAGTGCCGCCCATATCGAGCGTCACGAGATGCGAAACGCCGCACAGCTTGGCGATGTGCTTGGCCGCGATCACGCCGCCCGTCGGGCCCGAGACCGTCATCTGGATCGGCGCGTTGGCGGCGGCATCGAGCGTCATCTCGCCGCCATTCGATTTGATCAGCACCACATGGTCGGTGATGCCCTTGTCTTTCAGGCGCTGCTTAAGCGTTTTGGAATAGCGGCTGACCAGCGGCTTGATATAGGCGTCGGCCAGCGTGGTCGAGGCGCGCTCATATTCCTTCCACTTGGGCAACACGTCATACGAGATCGAGACCGGCATGCCGGGCAGCTCGACCTCGAGGATTTTCTTCACCTCGCGCTCGTGCTCGGGCGAGACATAGGCAAACAACAGATTGACCGCGATCGCCTCGATCGTGCCATCAGCCTTGATCGCGCGCGCGGCCGCGCGAACCGTTTCGGGATCGAGCGGGGTCAGCACCTCGCCGCTCGCCAACAGGCGCTCGCGTACCTCATAGCAATGCCGGCGTTTGACCAAGGGCTTTGGCTTGATCCAGGTAATATCGTAATGGCTGCGCCGATTGCCGCGCTGAATGAACGGCACGTCGCGAAAGCCCTCCGTCGTGATGTAGGCGACCACGGCGCCCTTGCGCTCGAGGATCGCGTTGGTCGCGATCGTGGTGCCGAGCCGGATATTGCCGATGTCGCCCGGCGTCTTCACGCGGCCAAGGCCGGTGATGATGCCCTCGTTCGGATCCTTCGGCGTGGTCAGGTTTTTCCACACGTCGACCGCGTGCGTCTTGGGGTCGTAGGAAACGAAATCGGTGAACGTGCCGCCCACGTCGACGCCAACCAAAAGTCCAGTCACCTGCAATCTCCCTTGCTCGCAAAAAAGCACGCCGCTGCGGTTGGTTCCGCGCTGGCGCAGGGATGTTAGCGACGCGGAAAGGGCCTGGCAACCGCTCGGACCAAACAAAAGGGCCCCGGCAACGCATGCCGGGGCCCGATTGAGGCGTGATAAAGCGGATTAGCGGATCAGAATAAAGAGCGCGCCTTCGCCCCGCCTGATATTGAGCAGCAACGACCCGCTGCTCTCGCTGGCCGCCGCCGCGAACTCTTCGGCGGTTTTGACCGGTTGGCGGTTGACCGAGGTAATCACGTCATCTTTCCGAAGGCCGGCGCGCCAGGCCGGGCTATCGGATGCGACGTCGAGCACCAAAACGCCCTCCATCTTGCCGAAAAGCGGCGACGCTTCGGGGATCGAACCAAAGGTCGCGCCCTCAAGCTTTGGCACCGAGGCCGCAGCCTGTTCAGTCGCCGTTTCCTTGATTTCGCCGACCACCATGTCGACGTCTTTCTTGTCGCCGTCGCGGATAACGGTAAGCGTGACCTTCTCGCCGATCCGCATCAGGCCGATCTTATTGCGCAAATCAGACGAGCCCTTGATTTGCGTGTGATTGACATGGGTGATCACATCACCGGCCTTGATTCCGGCGGTTTCGGCCGGCGAGCCCGGCGTCACCTGGGAGACCACGGCGGCGTCCTGGGGCGCGACCGTGAACGCTTCCGCGAGATCGGGTGTCAGATCCTGGATTTGCACGCCGATGCGGCCGCGCTGCACTTCGCCGTGCGCGATCAGCTGATCCATGATCAGGCGCGCCATGTTGATCGGAATGGCGAACCCGATACCGATATTGCCGCCGCCCGGCGCGATGATCGCCGTATTGATGCCGACCAATTCGCCCCTGAGATTGATCAAGGCACCACCGGAATTGCCGGGGTTGATCGAGGCGTCGGTCTGAATGAAATCTTCATAGCCTTCGATTCCGAGCCCAGAGCGGCCGAGCGCGCTGACAATGCCCGAGGTCACCGTTTGGCCGAGGCCGAATGGATTGCCGATCGCGACCACGAAATCGCCGACCTGCACTTTTTCCGAATCGGCGAGTGGCAAAGCGACCAGATTGACTGGATCGACCTTCAACACCGCGATGTCGGTATCGGGATCGGCGCCCACCACCTTGGCCTTCAGTTGGCGGCGATCCTTGAGCGTGATGATAACTTCGTCGGCCTTTTCGATGACGTGATTGTTGGTCAGCAAATAGCCTTGCTTGGCGTCCACAATTACGCCTGAGCCGACCGACTGGGTCTCGCGCTGTTCGGGCGGCAGTTTGTCGCCGAAAAAGCGTTTGAAGAACGGGTCATTGAACAAGGGATGGCGCGCGACATCGGTTTTGCCCTTGGTCGCGATGTTCACGACAGCCGGTGAGGTCTGGTCGACCAGCGGCGCGAGCGACATCACGCCATTGCCATCGGTGGCCGCGGGGATCGCCGCCGCGTGCGCGCTGGTGCCGAGCGTCAGAGCTAGGCCGAGCACACCGGCAGCGAGCGAGGCACGGATCGTCCGAATCATTCTGTTATTCCTCCTTAAGCCGTCGGGATGGCAGCATAGGGAGACATCATGGCTAACCAAGCGCTGCCTCCCAACGGAAGCCTGGCGGTGAGTGGGGGCCGGCTGGGGCCGGCACGCGATCCGGCTTGGCCCGACTCGCCGCGTTCAATGAGAATACCCTAAGTCGATGCCGCGCCGATAACGATGCCACTCAATCAAATCGTCTTTGTTTGTGGCTGATTTGGGGCACGAGCCCAACTTCACAAAGAGTTTCGACGGGCGTGAACGCAAAACGGCCGTGCCCGGGGTCGGACACGGCCGTCTCTTTTTCGTGTTTTAGCCCGCTGGCGCGGCGCGGTCGCGCCGGCCACGTCTCGATAAGCGACGCTCATCGAGACGGGGCAAACGATCGACGTGCCGAGATCAGGCTACTTTGGCGTCGATCACCCTAGGCGCGCCGCCATTGATCGGAATTTGGCGGGTTTTCATCGCCTCAGGCAGCTCAAGCGCGAGCTCGATGCGCAGGAGGCCGTTATCAAGCTTGGCCCCCTTGACCTCGACATGGTCGGCTAGCTGGAAGCGGCGTTCGAACGTGCGCCCAGCAATGCCGCGATAGAGGTAGGACCGCCCGGCGGCGTCCTTGTCCTCGATCTTACCTTGCACGATCAAGAGGTTCGGCTTGAAGGTGATGGTGATGTCCTTATCCTGGAAGCCGGCCACCGCCATGGTGACTCGATAGGCGCTGTCAGCCAGCTTCTCGATGTCATAGGGCGGGTAGGACGGGGTCTCCTCGGCCTCGAACGCGGTTTCGAACAGCTGGTTGAGCCGATCGAAGCCTACAGTGGAACGAAACAGCGGTGAAAGATCGTAATGACGCATGGCATATCCTCCATTGAGCGACATGATGAGGGCCTCGCCAAAATGGCCAAGGCCTTGGTCTGCTATCGGCCAGGCCCGCAAGCGGCACCCGGCAAGCCCCATGTAGGACGCCGAAAAATCTCTTCAAGAGCCTCAAAATTTTGTCTAAGGCCTTGAAAAGAAATTAGGAAAAACAGGTCGCGCAGGCCGGGGCGACCGGTGCCAAACCAGCGGAGGGCGACAATGGCCCACACGATTCTCTTCACCCACAAGGCGTGCATCGCACACGATCCCGGCGCCGGCCACCCCGAGCGGCCCGATCGTCTGCGCGCGGTCATGGCGCGCCTCGATCAACCGGCTTTCGCGGCGCTCGAACGGCGCGAGGCGCCGCTCGCCAGCCGCGAGGCGATTGCGCGCGTGCACGATGCCAAACTGGTCGAGGCGATTCTGGAGGCCGTGCCCAAAGCCGGTCATGTCGCAATCGATGCCGATACGCGAATGTCGCCACAATCCGGCGAGGCGGCCTCACGCGCGGCCGGCGCGCTGATTGCCGCGGTCGATGCGGTGATGAAGGGCGAGGCCGATAACGCCTTTTGCGCCGTGCGCCCGCCCGGCCACCATGCCGAGCCCGCGCGCCCCATGGGCTTTTGCCTGTTCAACAATATCGCGATCGGCGCGGCGCACGCCCGCGCGGCGCATGGCGTGAAACGCATTGCGATGCTCGATTTCGATGTTCATCACGGCAATGGCACGCAGGCTTTTGTCGAGGCCGACGCCGATTATTTTTTTGCCTCGAGCCATCAATGGCCGCTTTATCCGGGCACGGGTGCGGCGAGCGAGACGGGCGTGGGCAATGTCGTCAATGTGCCGCTCCGCGCCATGGCGGGTTCGGCCGAGTTTCGCGCGGCCTGGGCCGATAAGGTGTTGCCCGCGCTCGATCGATTCGCGCCCGAGCTGGTGATGATCTCGGCGGGCTTCGACGCCCACCGCGACGACCCCCTGGGCGGTCTGCAATTGGTCGAGGCGGACTATGAATGGGTCACGAATGAGCTCGCGCGCCTGGCCAAGCGCCATGCCAAAGGCCGCTTGGTCTCGACGCTTGAAGGCGGCTATGACCTCGATGCCCTGGCCGCCAGCACCGCGGCCCATGTGACCGCGTTGATGGCGGCGTAACGCAACGAGCGGCGTGCCTCTCCTTATTCTCGTCATTGCCGGGCTTGACCCGGCAATCCAATTTTTTTGAGTCTGGATGCCCGGCTCAAGGCCGGGTATGACGAGTGAGGGAGGTCCGGCGCACCGTTTTGGGTGGCGCTTGCCTCAAGGCGGGCGCTGTCTTTACAGTCGAACCAGTTGAGAGTCGGGGAGACGCCGTTTATGCCGCCAGAAAAGGCGCACAAAGAGAAGGACGTCGCGAGTCTGAGCTTCGAGGAGGCCTTGGCCGAGCTTGAGGCCATCGTCCAGCGGCTGGAGAAGGGCGAGCTCGGCCTCGAGGATGCGATCACGACCTATGAGCGCGGCGTCGGCCTGAAACGCCGCTGCGATGAAAAGCTCAAGGACGCGCAATTGCGCGTCGAGAAAATCGAAGCGAAGGACGGCGCGCTCAAGGCGACGCCGTTCGACGCCGCGTAGATCACCCCATGGCAAATCTCGACGACGCGCTGCGCGAAGCCGCAGCCACAATTATCAGCGCGCTCACGCGCTATATCCCGGCGCCCGAAGGCGCGCAGAAGCGCCTGTTCGAGGCGATGCGTTATTCGACCTTCGCCGGCGGCAAGCGCCTGCGGCCGTTTCTGGTCTTGGCCGGGGCCGATCTGTTCGGCGTGCCGCGCGCCCATGCGCTGCCAACCGCGGCCGCGATCGAAATGGTGCACACCTATTCGCTGGTGCATGACGATCTGCCGGCGATGGATAATGACGACCTCAGGCGCCGCCAGCCGACCTGTCACAAAAAATTTGACGAGGCGACCGCGATCCTGACCGGTGATTCATTGCTCACGCTCGCCTTCGAGGCGATCGCGGCCTCGAGCGGGCACCCAGACCCGGCGGTTCGCGCCGATCTCGTGCACGCTCTGGCGATCGCGGCCGGTGCCGAAGGCATGGCGGGCGGCCAGATGATCGACCTCGAGGCCGAGAAAAAGAACGGCGCGCTCGATCTCGATGCCATCATCCATTTGCAACGCCTGAAGACCGGCGCGTTGATTCGCTTCAGTTGCGAGGCCGGCGCCATCATGGCGCGCGCGCGTGACGAGCACCGTCGCGCGCTTCGCATTTATGCCGCGTGTATCGGGCTCGCCTTCCAGATCACCGATGATCTGTTGGACCATGAGAGCACGGCCGAACAACTCGGCAAGGCGGTCGGCAAGGACGCCAAGGCCGGCAAGGCGACCTTCGTCCAGCTTTTGGGCGCCGATGAAGCGCGCCGCCGCGCCCACGCGATCATCGACGAGGCGGAAGCGGTGCTTAGCCCCTTCGGCTCGAAGAGCGCGCTTTTGCGCGACGTCGCGCGCTATATCGTCGAGCGGAAGAATTGATCAAGTTTTCGAGCCCCCACCTCTCCCTAGCCCTCTCCGCCCCCGGGGGCGGAGAGGGAATTCCGGCCGAAAGCCATCGCCAATTTACCCTCTCCGCCGGCGGGGCGGCGGGAACGCATGCGTTCCCGGGTGGCGCGTTATATTGTTGAACGGAAGAATTAGCGCTGCGGACTTCACCTCTCCCCTTGTGGGAGAGGTCGCCGCGCAGCGGCGGGTGAGCGGACTCATAGCAGACTCTTTATCTAGACCCCTCACCTTCCCATCGCTGCGCGTCGTGCGCCCGCGCGCACGCCGGCGCGCGACGGGCCCCTTCCTCTCCCTCAAG
>SHWC01000014.1 GCA_009691045.1 Alphaproteobacteria bacterium
CGCGGCAAATGTCCTTCAGGACCTGTTCAGCCGGGGCTTTCGAACTCACGGGTTTTGCTCTCATCTTCGTTCCTTCGTCACTGCGATGAGACCAAAACCCTCCTCTAATCAATACCCCAATTCTGTCTCATAGGCGCTGACGGCGTACACTCGGCCTCGGTGAGACTGTCCCGCTGTGACCGCGCCGCGCGCCAAGTGGCGACGATGATCTCTGGCGTGCGCAGTAGGCTGCGCACCTGATCGATCATTGCGGCTTCGATCTAGGCGGCTGGTACGGCGCATCAAACCCATGTTCGCCTATGCCGCCTACGAACCCCGTGGATGCGCGCGGGCTCCGAGGGCTAAAACCGACACCCTCCCTACACAATCGCGCGAATCCTGAGCGGCGGCAGGCGCCTGGGCGCCCTGAAAAGTGGTGCATGAATGGCGCACGACGGTAGTTACGATAGTTAGCAGGTCGGGCGGTTCAGTTCTAAGATACTGTTTTATTTTGAAGTTTTGGTGGGCGCAGCAGGACTCGAACCTGCGACCCGCTGATTAAGAGTCAGCTGCTCTACCACCTGAGCTATGCGCCCGCGCGAGGGGGCACGGTATCGCAGAGGGCCCCGGCTTTGTCAACCGAACAGCGGCCGCGAAAGGGCCAGAAATTCGGGGCTGGCGGGCCTTGCGAGCAAGCTCCAGCGCGACGCTTCAGCCCGCGTTGAGCGTGCGCGCCGTGGCCTCGGTCCGGTTCGCGACGCCAAGCGCCTTCAAGATGGCCGATACGTGGATCTTGACCGTCCCTTCGGCCAAGCCGAGCGCCTGTGCGATTGCCTTGTTGGAGCGCCCGAGCGAGAGCAGGTCCAGCACATCGCGCTGACGCCGCGTCAGCTCGCGCTTGACACCCGCCACAGGCTCCAGACTAGGGTCCTGGTTATCGGAACGGCGCGCCCGCTGGCGCAACAGGGTTGCCGGTAAATAATTACCGCCAGACATCACCAGCCTGATTCCACCAGCGATTACGTCGCGGCTCGACGATTTGGGCAAATAGCCGAGCGCACCAGCCGCCATGCAGGCTTCGACGCCTTGCGCATCGTCCTGCTCGGCGACGACCACCAGAGGGACCTTGGCATTGCTCCCGGTCAAGGTCTTAAGACCGGCAACGCCCTGCATTTGCGGCAATTCAAGATCGATCAACAACAGATCGAACGGTCCGCGCTGTTCCAGCGCCCGAACGGCCTGCTCGAAATCGACCGCCTCCGTGACCACAGCGCCCGGCTCCAGCGTTTTTAACACCTGGCATAGACCGGAACGGATCAAAGCGTGGCTATCAGCAATCAACGCGCGCATGGGTGGCCATAATCTTGAATGTCGATCGCGTTTCCGAGAACTCGCTAAGCGCTGTGATTACACCCAGCCGCCAAGCCTATATACACTAGACCTATGGAACAGGGCTGCGAAATATGTACGCCTAACGCAACGCAACCTCGCCGAACCCGGCGGGCAGCCGATCCATCGGATGCTCCAGTTCCGCCGCTCCATATAACTAACTGGAATATATATCGAATACCTGGCTACATCCAGCGCATCGTCGACAAACTATCGGCTGGAAGCGAGCCAAATCGGCCCGCCCCTTTGGGAGGTGGTGAAGGCTCTAAGCCCCGTCCGCCCTACGGCTGAGTTGGGCCTCGCGAAAAATGTGCACATTGAGGATCAACCCAAAGCCGACCATGAGGGTAAGCATGGCACTTCCACCATAGGAGATCAGCGGCAAGGGCACGCCGACCACCGGCACCAACCCGGTCACCATCGCGACATTGATGAAGGCATAGAAAAAGAACGTGGAAGCGACGCCCATCGCCAGCAAACGGCCAAATTGGTGGCGCGACCGCAGCGCGATGATGAGGCCCGCGCCGATGATCAGGATGTAAAGACCGAGGAGACCGACACTGCCGACCAGGCCGAATTCCTCGGCCAGCATCGTGAAGATGAAGTCGGTCTGTTTTTCGGGCAGAAAATTGAGATAGCTCTGACTGCCCTGCATATAGCCCTTCCCCGTCAGGCCGCCGGAGCCCAGCGCGATCTTCGATTGCAGAATGTGATAACCCGTACCCAGCGGATCGCTTTCCGGATCGAGGAACGAGAAAACGCGCTGCCTCTGATAGTCGTGCAAAAATTGCCACGCGATCGGCATGGCGCCGAGCACGAGCGCAAATCCGAGGCCCAATATCCAAAGCGGAATACCGGCGAGGATGAGCATGGTCGCGCCCCCGAAAGAGAGCAGCGCCGCCGTGCCTAGGTCCGGTTGCTTCAAAACGAGCCCGGCGGGTAGCGCGATCATGCCGATCGGCAGAATAAGGCGAACAGGTCGACGAATTTCCTCGATCGGCAGGCCGTGGAAATAACGGGCGAGTGCCAGGACGAACGCGATCTTCATGAGCTCGGATGGTTGCAACTGGACAAATCCGACATCGATCCAGCGTTGCGCGCCCATCGCTATGTCGCCCATGATCTCGACCGCCAGCAATAGGACAAACGCGATGGCGTAAATGATATAGGCCATGCGCAGCCAGAATTTGATATCGACCAGCGCGACGATGAACATAAGGACGGCGCCAAGGCCAAAGCGCATGAGCTGGCGCGATGCCCAGGGGTCGAACGATCCGCCCGCCGCCGAATACAAGGTCGCGATGCCGACCGCGACCGGCAGGCAGACCAGAAAAATGAAGCCCCAATTGAGATGAAACACGCGCTCGATCAGGCGGTGGTCGAGGCGAAGCTGCTCGGTGGCTCGGGCCATCCCCTTACTCCGTGTCGATCACGCGGCTGGGCGCGGGCCGTTTGGCTTCCGAACGCCGCGCCGAATCACGCCGTTGCGCCTCACGCAAAACGTCGCGTGCGATCGGCGCCGCGGTCACCGAACCGCCGCCGCCGTGTTCAACCACCACCGATACCGCATAGCGCGGTGCCGAAATCGGTGCATAGCCGACAAAGAGCGCGTGGTCGCGATCCTTCCACGGCCGGTCTTCGTTCTTGATCACGCCGCGATCGCGTTCCGCCTTCGAGATGCGCTTGACCTGAACGCTACCGGTCTTGCCGGCCATCGCGAATTCAGGTTCTTCGATGCGCGCGCGATAGGCCGTACCCCGGCTGTCATTGGTTACCCGGATCATGCCTTCACGAATCAGCGCCATGTGTTCGGGGCTCAGGCCCAAGGACGGAAATTCGCGCGCCGCCGGCACCGTCGTGCCATCGCGGTGCTGTATTTGGTGCACCAATGTTGGGCTCACCGCATAGCCGCCATTGGCGATCCGCGCCGCCATGACCGCAAGCTGCAAGGGAGTCATCAAAATATAGCCCTGGCCAATGCCGACCACCACGGTATCGCCCTTTTGCCAAGCCACGCCATGGGTCGCCATTTTCCACTTCGCGGTCGGCACCAACCCCGGCTTCTCGCCGGGCAGACCTACGTTCGTGATCTCGCCCAACCCGAACCGGCGGCACATCGCCGCGATATTGTCGACACCCAGACGCCGAGCGACTTCATAAAAATAGATGTCGCACGACTGCATGATGCCCTCGACCATGGCGACCGAGCCGTGCCCACCCTTTTTCCAACAATGAAACTGAATATTGCCCATGCGCATGAAACCCGGGCAGAACACCTGCTCGGTCATCGGCATGACGCCGTTTTCTAGCGCGGCAAGAGCCACGATCATTTTGAAGGTCGATCCCGGCGTATATTGGCCGGAACACGCCTTGTTGATCAGCGGCACGCGCGGATTGCGAATAAGCTCATCCCACTCGGCGTTGCTGACGCCGCGGGCGAACACGTTGGAGTCATAAGAAGGCACGGACGCAAGCGCCAAAATTTCGCCGGTCACCACATCGATCACCACACAGCTTGCGCTGTAATCCTCGAGCCGCGCGCAGACATATTCCTGCAGACCCATATCGATGCTTAGAACGTGGTCGTCGCCCGGCACGCCGTTGTCGCGGGCCAGTTCGCGGATCACGCGACCATAGGCATTGACCTCCACCTGGCGCGATCCCGCTCGGCCGCGCAACGCAGGCTCGAGCGTTCGCTCGCAACCATTCTTGCCGATACGAAATCCCGGCAAGGAGAGCACCGGGTCGGAATTGCCCTCGATGTCCTTCTCGGAAACCGCGCCGACATAACCGACGACATGCGACGCGAGCGCGCCATAGGCATAATACCGCCGCTGCCCGACCTCGACCGAAAGGCCGGGAAGATCGGGCATGTTGACTTCGATCCGCGCGACTTCATCCCAGGTCAAGTTTTCGCGCACCGTGATCGGCATGAATTTCCGGTTGCGCTTGGCTTCATGCCGAACGCGTTCTTCTTCTGCGGGCGACAACGGCATGAAGCTGCGCAAGGCCGCGAGTGTCTCGGTCATGCTGACGGTCTGCTCAGGCACCAACACGAGGCGATAATTCAATTGATTGGCCGCTAGCGGCTGGCCAAAGCGATCAAAGATCCGTCCGCGCTCAGGCGGCAGAAGTTGAAGATTGATCCGGTTCTCGTCCGCCAACATGGCGTAACGGTCGGCCTCCACCACTTGCAATTGGTAGAGGCGCCCGGCTAACGCAGTAAACGCGGCGGCCTGAAGCCCACCGAGGACCAAAGCCCGCCGGGTAAATAACCGGCTCCGAATGGCGGCGTTTCCCTTCATTGCGGTGTCTGCAACGCCTTTTGCTGAATCCAGCCGAAGACGCCTCCGAATACCGGATAGAGCAGCACAGTCACGACGGTTTGCGCGACCACCGGTAAGACAGGAACAAACCCATCACGCAGGATCGAGGCGATCGCCCATGAAAGGGCCGCGCTGAGCGGGGCGACGATGGCAAACCCCCACCAAACCACCCTGAACGGCTTGGCGATAAAGAAACGCCGCTGCGAGACCACGAGCCCTTGGATCAGGAGCAGCCCAAGGGCCGCCTGCCCAACCGGCATGCCAAGCAAAAGATCCTGCAGCACCCCGATCAGAAACGTGACCCAGAAGGGCAGACGATGCGGCTGATAGATGCTCCAAAAATAGACCGCGATCAGCGGGTACGCCGGCGTGATCATGGCAAGGCTGGGCAAATGCCAGGGAATCAAGCCGACCAGCAGCAAAAGCACTGTCGTAACCACCGGCAGGAGGCCACGGATCTGAAGATTGAGCCGCTGAAAAAACGGCGTCTCCCCTCTCATGGCAAGGCCCCAACGCGCCCGGCGCGGCGTGTCTCCGGCAGCGGCGCGGGCAGCTCGAAGTCGAGCACGCTGACGAACTCGAGCCGATCCCAGGCGGCATAGGGACGCACGGTCACGGGCCCTTCGCCAACCGCCGCGATCGTGCCCACGGGCAGACCCGGGGGAAACACCCCGCCCTCGCCCGACGTCACGATCCGATCACCCGGCACAATCTTGGCCTCGGCACTCAGGAATTCCAAAATCGGGGTATCCGAATTGTCGCCCGCCAAAACCGCGCGAACGCGCTGAGCCCCGATGAAGACCGGCACGCGCGAATTGAGATCGCTGATCAGGAGCACGCGGGCACTGCCGCCACCGACATCGACAATACGACCGATCAAACCATGTCCGCCGATAACCGCCTGCCCCTTCTTGACGCCATCGCGTTCGCCCGCACCCAAGAGCGCAGTGCGCAGAAACGGACCGCCTGCTTCGCCGACAATGCGCGCGGTCACAAAGCTCGCACGCGGATCGGGAACAACCTTGAGCGATTGACGCAATTCGTCGTTCTCGCGTTGCAGGCGAAGCGCCAGCGTCTGCCAACGCATCAGCCGCTCATTGGCCACGCGAAGCGACGCGTTCTGTTCCCTTAAAGCGGCGAGCGATTCGACGTTTTCCACCACATCGACGATCGTGGCACTCGGCCGCGAGAAAAACGCGACCACCGGGGTGACGGCATCCGTCACCCCAGCGCGAAGACGATCAAACGCCCCTGGCTCCGATTGGCTGACGATCATGAGAGCGATTGCGGCGCCGATCAATAACGCGAAGGCAAATCGCTGAAGCAGCGCCCGAGCGGGAAGGATAAAGGAAAACGGGTGTGCGCGGTTAAACCTCACCGTCGTCTCACTGGTCCGCGATTTCGAGGCGTGATCGCCCGATTGCCCTGGCGCCGCGGCCCCGCGTCGGCGCCTGCCCGATCGAGCGGCGCCGTCTCAAACTCGGGTCGCCTCGTCACCGCTCGTTGTTATTCCCTAGCCTAGACCGGCGCTCGCAAGCGCCGGCCGTGATCTCCCACAATCAATACGCCTCGTGCAACACATGACGTAGTGTACGCATCTCTTCCAGGCAACGCCCAGTGCCGAGCGCGACGCACTTTAGCGGCTCGTCGGCGATCGAAACCGGCAGGCCGGTCGCATGGCGCAACACATAGTCGAGATTGCCAAGCAGTGCGCCGCCACCAGTCAACACAATGCCCTTATCCACGATATCGGCCGCGAGTTCCGGCGCGGTATTCTCGAGCGCGACCTTGACCGCGTCGATAATCGCCCCAACCGGCTCCGCCAACGCTTCTGCAATCTGGCGTTGCGTGACCATGATTTCCTTCGGCACGCCGTTCATCAAATCGCGGCCCTTGATATCGAGCGACTGGCCGTTGCCGTCTTCCGGCGGACAAGCGGTCCCGATCATCTGTTTGATACGCTCGGCGCTCGATTCGCCCAAGAGCAAATTATGATTGCGCCGCACATAGGCGATGATGCTCTCATCCATTTTATCGCCGCCAACGCGCACCGACCGCGAATAGACGATGCCGCCAAGCGAAAGCACGGCAACTTCGGTCGTGCCACCGCCAATATCGACCACCATGGAGCCGGTCGGCTCGGTGACCGGCAAATTGGCGCCGATCGCCGCCGCCATGGGCTCCTCGATCAAATAGACCCGGCGGGCACCGGCGCTCTCGGCCGATTCCTGAATCGCCCGGCGTTCGACCGCGGTCGAGCCCGAGGGCACGCAAATGATCACCTGCGGGCTCGCGAAGCTTCGCCGGTTATGCACCTTGCGAATGAAATGCTTGATCATCTCCTCGGCAACTTCGAAATCGGCGATCACGCCGTCGCGCAACGGGCGAATCGCTTGGATGTTACCGGGCGTGCGACCCAGCATGAGTTTGGCCTCTTCGCCAACCGCGACGACCTGCTTCTTGCCCTTGAGCGTCGCGATCGCGACGACCGAAGGCTCGTTCAGCACGATGCCCTGCCCCTTCACGTAGACGAGCGTATTGGCTGTGCCAAGGTCGATCGCCATGTCGGCGGAGAGGAACCCCGTCAGTTTGGAAAACATTGGCTATGGCATCCCCTCGCCAGGAGAACAGAGCGTCGGCGCAGTTCCTGGCTTTGACTGCGCCACCCTTGAATTGGCCTTGAAGATCACGTTGCGCCTAGGCCGATAGCGCAGCGGGAGCGGTTTTTTGTCTCTTCGTCAAAAGCTTGTTGAGCCCGTGAACATAGGCACGCGCCGATGCCACGAGCGTGTCGATATCGCTGCCTTGGCCATTGACCGTGCGCCCGTTCTCTTCGAGCCTCACCGTCACTTCGGCCTGCGCATCGGTGCCCTGCGTCACCGCGTGCACCTGATAGAGCTGCAATTTTGCCTCATGCGGAAAGAGCGCCTTGATGGCGTTAAACGTGGCGTCCACCGGGCCATTGCCGGTCGCGGTCGCTTCCACCGTCTTGCCATCGATCTCGAGCGTCAATTCAGCCCGCTGCGGCCCCTTCGAGCCGCATTGAATGCCGAGTGAGACGACGCGAATCCGTTCGCTGGTTTCCGCGACCGTCTCATCCAGAAGCGCGACGATATCTTCGTCGAACACTTCCTTCTTTTTGTCGGCCAAATCCTTGAAGCGGGCGAAAACCTGCTGAATCGTGTTGTCACCCACTTCGCCATAGCCCAATTCCTTGAGCTTTTCGCGAAAGGCATGGCGGCCCGAATGCTTGCCCATAACCAGCTTTGAGCGGCCGAGACCGACCGATTCAGGGGTCATGATCTCATAGGTCTGTGCGTTCTTGAGCATGCCGTCTTGATGGATGCCCGATTCATGCGCGAAGGCATTGGCGCCGACGATTGCCTTGTTGGGCTGAACCGAAAACCCGGTAATCGAGGAGACCAGCCGCGAGGCCCGCGTGATCGATTCGGTCTTGATGCCGGTCGTGAACGGCAACAGGTCCTGCCTCGTCTTCAACGCCATGACGATTTCTTCGAGCGCCGCATTGCCGGCGCGCTCGCCAAGACCATTGATCGTGCATTCGACTTGGCCAGCACCCTTCTGCACCGCGGCCAATGAATTCGCCACCGCGAGGCCAAGATCATTGTGGCAATGCACCGAGATCGTCGCCTTGTCGATATTCGGCACGCGGTTGAACAACATCTCGATCAACGCCGCGAACTCGGTCGGGATGGCATAGCCGACCGTGTCGGGAATATTGATCGTGCGCGCGCCCGCCGCGATTGCCGCTTCAACGCAACGGCACAGAAAATCATGGTCGGTGCGCGAGCCGTCTTCCGGGCTCCACTCGACGTCATCGGTGAATTTGCGCGCATACGACACGCTGTCGATCACCGCGCGATAAACCTGCTCCGGCTCCATCTGAAGTTTGAACTTCATATGCAGCGCGCTGGTCGAAATGAAGGTGTGGATACGCTTGGATGCCGCCGGCTCCAGCGCCTCGGCCGCGCGATCGATATCGCGCCGTCCCGAGCGGGCGAGGCCGCACACGGTTGAATTCTTGATTTTGCTCGCGACAAGACGCACCGCCTCGAAATCGCCATTCGAGGCAATTGGGAAGCCGGCTTCGATCACGTCGACGCCCATTTTCTCGAGAACCTCAGCGATTTTGAGTTTCTCTTCGAGATTCATGGAAGCGCCGGGGGACTGCTCTCCGTCCCTCAACGTGGTGTCGAAAATCTTGATGCGACGAGGTTGTTGCGCGTTCATATCCTGATCCTCAGACTAAGCGGTTGACGATAGTGACCCCTCGAAGCTCCCCCAGACGAACGGCGCATCACGCACCGTCGCGCCTAGGGGCGACTAAGCAGAAGCCGGCCGAGACCACCATCCATCGCAACGCGCACAAGCACGACCGGCCGAATTTCTTTCGGCTGGTTTGTTGTGCAGTTGCGGCGTTCGGTCGTCATCGTCGTCAAACGTTGCGTCCCAAGGATTTGAGTTCGCAGGGAGTTTGCCCTATGGCGGGTTAACCCAAGGTTAACCACGTAAAGAACTCCCTTCGGCGACCCCGGATGGTTAATGTCTACTTTGACTCTGGCCGAGTCCGCAACAGCGATGAGGCGGGCGTTGCCGCAATTCACGACAATTCTACGTGACGGCTATTCAGATAGCTCGATCGCGGGCCCAACCAACCCCTCCGCCCTTGCGCGAGGCCGGAGGGGGATATTCGGTATATTCTTTAGTTCTTGCTCTTATCGACGAGCCGGTTCTTGGCGATCCACGGCATCATGGCGCGCAATTTCTCGCCGACTTCCTCGATCGGGTGTTCGGCCCCGCGCCGGCGCATCGCCTTGAAGGAGGGCTGACCGGCGGCGTTTTCAAGCATCCATTCGGACGCAAACTTGCCGGACTGAATCTCCGCCAAAATCTCTTTCATGCGCTTGCGCGTGCCTTCATCGACAATGCGCGGCCCGCGCGTGTAATCGCCATATTCGGCGGTATTCGAGATCGAATAGCGCATATTGGCGATGCCGCCCTCATAGACCAGGTCGACGATCAGTTTGACCTCGTGCAGGCACTCGAAATAGGCCATCTCCGGCGCATAGCCGGCCTCGACCAGGGTATCGAATGCGTTTGTGATCAACGACGTAAGACCGCCGCACAACACGACCTGCTCGCCAAATAGATCGGTCTCGACCTCTTCGCGGAACGAGGTCTCGATCACGCCCGAACGCCCGCCACCGATCGCCGAGGCATAGGAGAGGCCGATTTCCTGCGCATTGCCCGAGGCGTTTTGCGCCACCGCGATCAGGCAGGGCACGCCGCCGCCGCGCTGATATTCCGAGCGCACCGTATGGCCCGGGCCCTTGGGCGCGACCATGAAAACGTCAAGATCGGGCCGGGGCTCGATCAGCTTAAAATGGATGTTGAGGCCATGGGCGAAGGCGATCGCCGCGCCTTGTTTGAGGTTTTTCGCCAGGGACTCGGTATAGAGCGCGCGTTGCAGCTCGTCCGGCGTCAGGATCATCACCACATCGGCCCAGCGCGCGGCGTCCGCCGGCTCCATCACCTTAAACTGCGCGCTCTCCGCCTTTTTGGCGCTCGGCGAACCGGGGCGAAGGCCGATCACGACCTCCTTCACGCCCGAATCGCGCATGTTGTTGGCGTGCGCAAAGCCCTGGCTGCCATAGCCGATGACCGCGACCTTCTTCGACTTGATCAAATTGAGATCGGCATCCCGATCGTAATAGACGCGCATCGCTCTTCTCCCATTGCTCCGTGCCGCACCGAGCCGTGCCGCGCGATTAGATCCCGTCCGTGCCGCGCGACATAGCAACAACGCCCGCGCGCGAAATTTCGATCAGTCCCAAAGGCTCCATCAGGCGGATAAAGGCATCGACCTTCTCGGGCCGCCCGGTCATTTCGAACACAAAGGACGTGTTCGTTGAATCGACCACATGGGCGCGGAAAATATCGGCGATGCGCAATGATTCGACGCGCTTCTCGCCGCTGCCGACCACCTTGATCAGCGCAATCTCGCGCTCCAAATGTGCGCCCTCGACCGTCAGATCACGAACTTTATGTATCGGAACAAGGCGATCGAGCTGATTTTTGATCTGCTCGATGATCATGCGCGAGCCCGTGGTGACCAAATTGATGCGCGAGAGCCGGCGCACCCGGTCGACCTCGGCCACCGTCAGGCTCTCGATATTATAGCCGCGCCCCGAGAACAACCCGATGACGCGCGCCAACACGCCCGGCTCGTTCTCGACCAGGACGGAAAACGTGTGGCGCTCGACCGCCGTGTCCGGCGCGCTTGAATAAAGGGCGCTGGTCATGGCGCCAGCCCTTGGCGCATCCTCATACCAGCACCATGCCTTTGTCGGTCGTTTCCTTGAGCTCGCCATGATCGGGCCCGAGCTTCATTTCGTAATGCGCCGCGCCGCCCGGGATCATTGGATAAACATTCTCCGCTTGATCTACCAGAATATCGGCCAACACCGGGCCCGGCGTTTCGATCATGGTGCGGATCGCCTGATCGACCTCCTCGGGCTTGGTCGCCCGCACGCCATGCGCGCCGAACGATTCCGCCAGCTTCACAAAATCTGGCAAGGAATCCATGTAACTCTCTGAATAACGGCCGCCATGGAAGAATTCCTGCCACTGCCGCACCATGCCCATATAGCGGTTGTTCAGGATGAACGCCTTCACCGGCAGGCGGTACTGCATCATGGTCGAGAGCTCTTGCATGTTCATCATGAAGGAGGCCTCGCCCGCCACATCGATGACCAGCGCCTCGGGGTGGGCGACCTGCACGCCCATCGCCGCCGGGAAGCCATAGCCCATCGTGCCAAGACCGCCCGACGTCATCCAGCGTTTGGGTTCCTCGAATTTGAGGAACTGCGCCGCCCACATCTGATGTTGGCCGACTTCGGTGGTGAAATAAACGTCCTTGCCCTTGGTCAGCTCATAGAGCCGCTGCAACGCATATTGCGGTTTGATCACCTCGCCGCTCTGCCGATAGCGCAGGCAATCCTTGGCGCGCCACGTGCTGATGGTGTCCCACCAGGCCTTCAACGCCGTGGCATCGGGCTTGCACCGACGCGCCTTCCATTGCTCGACCAGCGCATCGAGCGCGCGACCGCAATCGGCCACGATGCCGAGCTCGACCCGCACGTTCTTATTGATCGATGAGGGATCAATATCGATGTGAATCTTCTTGGAACCCTTAGAAAAATCGGCAAGGCGCCCGGTCACGCGATCATCGAAGCGCGCGCCCACCGCGATCATCACGTCGCACTCGGCCATGGCCAAATTGGCCTCATAGGTGCCGTGCATGCCGAGCATGCCGAGGAACTGCTTGTCGGAGGCCGGAAAGCCACCCAAGCCCATCAACGTATTGGTGATCGGATAACCACTTAGCTGCACCAGCTCACGTAATTTTTGAACTGCCTGCGGGCCCGAATTGATGATCCCGCCGCCGGTATAGAAGAGCGGCCGCTTGGCATTCGCGATCAACTCGATCGCGGCCTCGATCTTGGCGCGCTCCGGCTCCATTTGCGGCCGATAGGAGCCATGGCGCGGCGCATCGAGATCGGACGGCGTGGTGTACTCCCCTTCCGCCATCACGACGTTCTTCGGCAAATCGACCACGACTGGACCCGGCCGCCCCGAGCGCGCGATATAAAACGCCTCGTGCACCACGCGCGACAGATCGCCGACTTGTTTGACGAGATAATTATGCTTCGTGCAGGGGCGCGTAATGCCAATCGTATCAGCCTCTTGGAACGCGTCATTGCCAATCATGTGCGTCGGCACTTGGCCGGTCAGGCAAACGAGCGGCACGCTATCCATCAAGGCATCGGTGAGGCCGGTCACGCAATTTGTGGCGCCAGGACCTGAGGTCACCAACACAACGCCAACCTTGCCGGTCGAGCGCGCATAACCTTCGGCGGCATGCACCGCGCCCTGTTCATGGCGCACTAGAATGTGGCGCACCCGGTTCTGGCGAAACAGCGCGTCATAAATCGGCAGCACCGCGCCGCCTGGATAACCAAAGACGACCTCAACGCCCTGATCCGCGAGCGCCTGGACGAGGATCTCGGCGCCGGTCATGGCGCGGCTCTCGGTCTTGGTCGGGTCGGTTGTCACGGCACACCTCCGAAAAAAGGCAGGCGTCTCCGTCGGCTAAGCCGCACCCGGCCGCCGGCGAACCCGCATTAATGCCTCGCAAGCGAAGCTGTGCAGCCTAATCCTGCGCTCTAGCCTTGGTCAAGACCGAGAGCCAATGCCAGGCGACTCGAAATATCGTTAATCAGCTCAGGGGCATAGAGTGCCGCGATGCGCTCGGCGCCGGGTAGTTGGTGGCGAAACCAGGTCTGTTGGCGCTTGGCATATTGGCGCGTGGCGGCCTGGGCATCGCGGATCGCGTGTTCGAGCGAGCAGCGCCCAGCCAAATAGGCGCCGAGCTCGCGCACCCCAACCGCCTTCATGGCGGGCAAAGCGGAATCGAGGTCAAGCGCAAACAGGGCCTCAACCTCGTGGAGCGCCCCTTGCTCGACCATTGCTAAGAGGCGGGCATCGCAGGCGGCGCGTAGCGCCTCCCGCGGCGGCTCAAGCACCAACCGGATGACCGTACCCGGCAAAGGCGCGGGCGCCCCTTTGGTCTGAAAGCTAGCGAGCGAACGCCCCGTCGCCTCGATCACCTCAAGAGCGCGGATATGGCGCTGTGTATCGCTGGGGTTGAGCTTTGCCGCCATGTCGGGGTCGCGCGCGGCAAGGCTCGAACGAATGGCGGCGAGCCCGCCCGCCTCCCACAGGGCCTGCACCCTGGCCTTGGCGCTCGGGGCAATGTCGGGAATCTCCAACAGGCCGTCGAGCAACGCGCGGAGATAAAGCCCGGTGCCGCCAACCAGGATTGGCAGGCGCCCGGCCGCGCGCGCCGCGCCGATCGCCTCGAGCGCGGCCAAGCGCCAACGCCCGGCGCTGCACCGCTCGCCCGCCGAAATAAAGCCGTAAAGCTGATGCGGCACCCGCCGGAGGGCCGCGTCGTCGGGCCGCGCCGTCAAAATTTTGAGCTCGGCATAGACCTGCATGCTATCGGCATTGATCACCGTGCCGCCAAAGCGCTCGGCCAGGTCCAGCGCCAAGGCTGATTTGCCGCTCGCGGTCGGCCCGCCAATCACAATCAACGCATCGTCGATCATTCGATTGTCAGCCTCATGCGACACCGCCAAGATCGCGCGCCATGCAAACCTGCCTCACGCTGATCACAAATCCCGCCGGCCCGCCCCTCACGCACAGCCATATGAGGGCGGCCGGCGCCGCGCTTGAACGAGCCGGCGCGGCGCTGGGCGAACCCGATTGGCTCGCACCCGATATCGCCTGCGACCTGCCCTTCAACGGGCCATCGCCGAGCGAGGCGGCGCTGATCGCGCGCGCGGCCTTGGCCGGCTGGCCGATCGACCTCTTTGCCCAACACACCACAAACCGCCGCAAGCGCGTCCTGGTCGCCGATATGGATTCGACCATGATCAATGTCGAATGTATCGATGAACTGACCGACCAGCTCGACATCAAGCCCCGTATCGCGGCGATCACCGAGCGCGCCATGAGAGGTGAGCTCGATTTCGCCAGCTCGCTCAAAGAGCGCGTCGCGTTGCTGGCCGGTCTGTCGGAGCAAGTCATCGAGGTGGTCTGGCGTGACCGCGTGAGGCTCAATCCGGGGGCACGCGAATTGGTGCAAACCATGCGCGGCCATGGCGCCCAGACCCTGCTCGTGTCCGGCGGCTTTACCCACTTCACCACGCGCGTGCGCGAGGCCGCCGGCTTCCATGAGGACCACGCGAATAGGCTGATCATGAAGGATAGTTGTTTGACCGGCGAGGTGGCCCAGCCGATCCTCGGCGCCGAGGCAAAACTCGAAACGCTCAAGGCCGCCTGCGCCGCCGCCAATGTTGGGCTCGAGGCCGCACTTGCGGTTGGTGACGGGGCCAATGACGCCGGCATGATCAAGGCCGCTGGCCTTGGCGTTGCCTATCACGCGAAGCCCATGTTGAAATTCATCGCCCGGGCCGTGATCGACCATGGCGACCTCACGGCATTGCTTTACTTGCAAGGCTACCGTCGGACGGAATTCCGCGCCTGATCTCAACCCTGGGGCGGAGCTTGGTTCGGCTCGATGACAACGAACTCGCGCTCCTCGGCGCGCTGCCTGAGCACAACGACCGGCCGATCGGCCTCGCGCCCGTTGAGCGCCGCGCGGAGGTCGATCAAATTCGAAATCGCCTGACGATCGAGCTCGACGATGACATCGCCCGGCGTGAGTGCTGCCGCGCCTGCGCCTGCGGCATCAACCGCGGTCACCACCACGCCGGACACATCCGGTCCCACGCCATAGCGCGCACGATTGGCGGGATCGAGCTCGGCCAAGGTGACGCCCAATATGCCATTGGCCTCGGCCATGGTTGGCGGTGGGGCCGGTTCAGGCTGAGCAGGCGCAGCTTGTTCACTAGGGCTCGCGGGCGCACTCAGCGCGGCCTTGGTTTTTTCATAGTCCTCAAGGCGCGCCACCGCGAGCGTTAAGGTCACTTCCTTTTTTTCCCGCCAAACGACGAGCTCGACCGTGCGCCCGATCTCGGTATCGGCGGCGAGGCGCGGCAAGGTCCTCCGGCTATTGATCATCTTGCCATCGAATTTGATAATGACATCGCTGATCTTCACGCCCGCCGCTTCCGCCGGTCCCTGCTCGATAACGCCAGCCACCAACGCGCCGGTCGCCGGGGCGAGCCCCAATTTGTTCGCCAGTTCGTCGGACACGGTTTGAATGCGCACACCGATCCAACCGCGCCGCGTCGCGCCATATTTCTTGAGCTGTTCGATCACCGGTTTAACGATCGCCGCCGGCGTGGCGAAGCCGATCCCCACACTGCCGCCCGAGGGCGAATAGATCAGCGTATTCACGCCAATCACTTTGCCTTCCAGATCGAACATCGGGCCGCCCGAATTGCCGCGATTGATCGGCGCGTCGGTCTGCAAGAAATCATCATAGGGCCCGGCATTGATATCCCGCCCGCGCGCCGAAACGATGCCGGCGGAGACCGAATTCCCGAGGCCAAAGGGATTGCCAACCGCGATGACCCAATCGCCGACACGTGCACCATCGCTATCGCCGAACTGCACATGGGCGAGCGGCCGGCCGGCCTCGACTTTAAGCAAAGCGAGATCGGTCTTGGTGTCGCGCCCAATGACCTTTGCCTTGAGGCGACTGCCATCATCGAGCACCACGCTGATATCTTCGGAATCGGCGATCACGTGATTGTTCGTCACCACATAACCTTCTTCATCAATGATGAAGCCTGAACCGAGCGAGGCCGCTTGAGGCCCCTCGGCGCCGTCCTCGAACGGCAGACTGCCTTCCGGCTGCTCTGGCGGCGGACCGCCGAAATGGTCGAAAAATTCCTCGCCCGGCGCACCAGGTGGAATGTCTTTGAGCTGCGAGCCTTTGTCGTCGCCACCGCCGGCGGACTTCAACGTCGAGGCAATGTTGACCACGGCCGGCGTCAAGCGCTCGACTAGATCGGCAAACCCTTGTGCCGGCGGCGCCTGACCGGCCAGAGCCGGCGAAGCGGCAAGCGCAACCAAAACCGGCGAAGCGGCGAGCGCAACCAAACCCGCCAAGGCAATGGCGCGTACATCCGCGCGGAGGCTGCGGCGCCGGCTCCTTTGGCGACCAGACGAGATACTCACGACCAAGGACATAAAGGAGAAACCTCGTTGCCGGGGCACACCACACCCAGGCTCACCGCGAAACCATAGGTCACGCCTTACCACCTGGAAAGAGCCGCGCGACCGCTCTACTTCAACGCAGCTCCCGGCGGCGTGCTGCCGGCGCGGCCGAAATACTGGAAAAACTCGCTGTCAGGCGACAACACCAACGTCGTATCGCCTTGCTTCAGCGCTTCGCGATAGGCTTGGAGCGAACGGAAGAATGCGAAGAACTCCGGGTCGCGCTTAAACGCGTCGGCAAAGATCCGCGCCGCAGTGCCATCGCCTTGACCGCGCGCGATTTCGGCATCGCGCTTGGCCTCGGCCAGCAAAATGGTTCGTTCGCGCTCGGCCCGCGAGCGAATGATTTGCGCCTCTTGTTCGCCTTGAGCGCGAAACTCCTTGGCCTCTCGCTCGCGCTCGGTCTGCATGCGGCGAAAGATCGCCTGGCTGTTTTCTTGCGGCAGGTCGGCGCGGCGAATCCGCACGTCGATCACTTGAATGCCCCAACCTTTGCTATTTTGGTTGACCTGTGCGCGAATATTTCGCATCAGGGCCGCGCGCTCGCCCGAGAGCACAGTCACCAGTGGCACCTGGCCAAGCACTTGGCGAATACTGCCGTTCAAGACCGCCTTCAACCGAGTGCCAGCGACATTTTCGGTACCCAGGCTTTGGAAGAATTGAAGCGGATCGGTAATCCGATAACGCAGGAACGCATCGACCACGAGGCGTTTCTGATCGCCCAGGATGACCTCTTCGGAATCGCCATAGAATTCGAGCACGCGCTTGTCGAGATATTCGACGTTCTGCACGAACGGCGTCTTGAAATAGAGCCCGGGTTTATCGACCACCGCGCGCGGCTCACCAAATTGCAAAAGAATCGCCTGCTCCTGTTCCTTGACCTTGAAGGTCGAGGCGAGCAGCAAAATAATCGCGACGAGGATCACACCGCCCGCGATCAACAATTTGGTACGGGCGCTCATTTCACGCCTCCCACGGCGCTTTCTTCGCGCCGCTTGATCTCCGGAAGCGGCAAATAGGGCACCACCCCCTGCCCACCACCGGCCCTCGGATCGATCAATACCTTGTTCATGCCGGACAGGATCTGTTCCATCGTTTCGAGATAGAGGCGTTTCCGCGTGACATCGCTGGCCAACCGATATTGCTCATAGACCGCGGTGAAGCGCTGGGTTTCGCCATTGGCGCGGGCGACGACTTCCTCGCGATAGCCGGCGGCCTCTTGCAAAAGCCGTTCGGACTCACCCTTGGCGCGCGGCAAAATATCGTTGCGATAGGCTTCCGCTTCATTCTTTGCGCGCTCTTGGTCGGCGCGCGCCGCTTGCACATCGCGAAAGGCGTCAATCACCGCATCGGGCGGATCGATCTTCTGCAGTTCGACCTGGTCCACCTCAATGCCTGCGCGATATTCATCGAGAATGCGCTGGGTGAGCTCCAAGGCCTGCGCCGAGATCGTCACCCGACCTTCGGCGAGTGCGCTCTGCAGTGTCGATTTGCCGATCACCTCGCGCATCGCGCTCTCGGCTACGTCCTTCACCATCTGATCCGGGTTCCGCACATTAAACAGATACGGCCCAGGATCCTTGATTTTCCAGAACACGGTGAAGTGGATATCGATGATGTTTTCATCGCCCGTCAACATCAAATTCTCGGTCGGCATCGGGCGGACCGGCGCGCTGCGCGCGGCACTGCCATCGAGGACGCTCCTGAAGCCGACTTCCGCACGGTTGACGCGTTCGGTATTGACCTTCAGCACAGCCTCGAACGGACCAGGCAAGTGATAATTGAGGCCGGGGTTCGTCTTTTCGGTCCATTTCCCAAAGCGCATGACAACGCCCTGCTCCCCAGGCTGCACGCGATAAAACCCGCTGGCGAGCCAGATCGCGATCGCCACCAAAATAAGAAGCAAAATACCGCGCGTGCCCCTGAGGCCCGGCATCCATTGCTTGAACCGATCTTGGCCGCGCCGGATCAAATCCTCGAAATCGGGCGGCATACCGCCGCCCCCACCGCCACCGGAGCCACCACCGCCACCGGATCCGCCGCCGCCACCGCTCGGCGGACGACCCCAAGGGCCTTGGCCACCGCCGCCCCGCCAGCCGCCTCCGCCGCCGGCCTGATTAGACCAAGGCATCGTCTTTATCCTCCGCCGTCATCGCTCGGACCGACACTTCCCAAGCGGCCGGCACAGCCTTATATGTCACGCCAACACGCGCGTGCAATGCGCGGCGCTTAGAAATTCGCCATTGCCCCACCATCGAGCCCCTTCAGCGTAGGACATTCCGGCCATGGCCGAGCCGAGCCGCGACGATATTCTTGCCGTACTTTCGCGCATCATCGACCCCGACAAGGGGCGCGATGTCGTATCGCTCGGCATGGTCCAGGGGCTCGTCGTTAGAAACGGCCATGTCGGCCTTTCGCTTGAAATCGAGCCGAAAGAGGCCGGGCGCAAGGCCCCCTTGCGCCAAGCCTGCGAGGAGGCGGTCGCCAAACTAGAGGGCGTGCTATCCGCCACTGTCGTCCTGACCGCCGAACGCGCGCAAAGAGCTGGCCCCACTCCGCCGGCCCCGCACGGCCGGCCGGCCGCCGCGCCCGGGGCCCGACCGTCGCGCCCCGAATTGCCTGGCATCGGCGCGGTGATCGCGGTCGCCTCGGCCAAGGGCGGTGTCGGCAAATCCACCACCGCCGTCAATCTCGCGGTCGCCATGGCGCAGCTTGGCCTTCGTATCGGCCTTCTGGACTGCGACATCTATGGGCCGTCGATCCCGCGCATGATGGCGCTCTCTGGCCGGCCTGAAACGGCCGATGGCAAAACCATGATCCCGATGGAGAATCATGGCGTGCGCGTCATGTCGATCGGCTTTCTGGTCGATGAGGACACGCCAATGATCTGGCGCGGGCCGATGGTGATGGGCGCGATCGAGCAAATGCTGCGCGATGTGCGCTGGGGCGAGCTTGACGTGTTGGTGTGCGATCTGCCACCGGGCACGGGCGATGCCCAGCTCACCATGGCGCAACGCGTGCCTCTATCTGGCGCGGTGATCGTATCAACGCCGCAAGACATCGCGTTGTTGGATGCCGTGCGCGGCATCAACATGTTCCGCAAAGTCGATGTGCCGGTGCTCGGCCTGATCGAGAACATGAGTTATTTCATTTGCCCGCATTGCGGCGAACGCAGCGACATTTTCCATCATGGCGGCGCCAAGACGACCGCGGCGAAACTCGGCGTTGAATTTTTTGGCGAGATCCCGCTCGATATTGAAATCCGCACGACTTCGGATGAAGGCCGCCCCATCGTGGTTTCCAACCCCAAGGGCGCCCACGCCAAGGCCTATTTAGCGATCGCGAGCCGCTTACTCGACACGCTCAAGGGCCCCGCCGCCAACCGCAAACCGCCCAAGATTGTGATCGTGTGAGGAACGTTTTCGGGACGGTTGCCCGGTCAGGCCCATCTTCCTTTTCGTCATGCCCGGACTTGATCCGGGCATCCAGGCTTCATCAAAAGACTGGATTGCCGGGTCAAGCCCGGCAATGACGGCAGTGGAGGGCCGAGTGCTTCCCGTGCCCCGCCCCTAATCCTCCCGCCCTAACCGGTCCATCAGCTCACGCCATTCGCGCGCCGAAAGGCCGCTGTCCTTTTGCGTGATTGGTTCGCCCGCGATGAGCCGTTTGATCACTGAAAGATCGAGCGCGGAAAGCCGCGTGCCCCCCATCACATAATCCTCGAACGCCTCGAAGGTGAGCGGCACCCACCGCTTCACGATATCGGCGATCACCGCGGCATAGACGCGAATTTCATATTGCGCATGAGCATCGGCGCGCAGGCTCAAAAAGTGCAGCAAATTGTGCAGATCGGTCTTCCAATACCACTCGGTATAAAAATTGGTCGGCAGCACCATGCGCGCGAGCTCGCGCGCGAGGCCCTTGGCCTCAGGCTCGATCGGCTCGCCCGCGTGTTCGTTCAAGAGCTTTTCGTAATTCGTATAGGCGCGACGACTTTCCGCGCGAATCAAGCGAACCGCCTCGGCCGCCTCTTCGGGTGGCAAGCGTTCGGCCCGCCCCTGCTTGTTCGAGCGCGATTGCGCCGCCAAATGGGGCGCCTCGCGCTCCCGCCATTCATCGCCCAATAAATCGTTCTGGCCGGACTCCTCTCGCAATTTGGCGAGCCGCGTGTCGATGCTTTGCTCATCGGGCACATAAAATTCGCGGCTTAAGATCGAATAGCGCCCGGAATATTCGTTCACATTCGCGGTGCGGTGGCGGATCCATTGGCGTGCGACGAAGATCGGCAATTTGACGTGCAGCTTTATTTCGCACATCTCGAAGGGCGTGGTGTGCCGATGGCGCATCAAATAGCGGATCAGGCCCCGATCGCCTGACACATGGCTGGTGCCCTTGCCATAGGAGACGCGCGCCGCCTGCACCACGGCGCCGTCATCGCCCATATAGTCGATCAAGCGCACGAAGCCGCGATCCAGCACGGGCTGAACAGTATAGAGAATATCCTCGAGCGCCGGCACCGTGGCCCGGCGGGTCGGGCTCTGGGCCTCGCGCAGCGCGTCGGTCTCGGCCTGTTCGTCGCGCTCTTCCGCCATGCTCCCCCCCGAATCGCGAGGCGGACTCTACCCCTCAGGCCCCCGCTTCGAAACCCTTTCAACCGGGCCGGCGCGTCCCTATATTGGAGGGGCCGGCGGGCAACCGCCGGCTATGGCGATAAACGCTTCACGGAATAGGCGTAACGGACCCGGGGGCAGTGCCCGGCGCCTCCACCATCCCTTCGGGGCGGCTTCAGGGCCGATTATGGGGGCGACACAGGCTCGACGTGCGCAATAAAGGTGTAGTTTTTGCCCGGCATGGTTCCGCCGTTATCGGGCCGTTCTAAAAGTGCCAACGATAATGAGATGGCGCTCGCTGCCTAGTCTCTAGGTAAGCGCGGTCCGGGGGGCACCGGGCAACAGAAGCCCCCCACTCTATATAGAGAGCGTGCCCGACAGAGGGGCGCATGGGGTGGCGGGGCGTGAGCAAGGATTTGATCGGTTATGACGGCTTGGTTGACGCGGCGCTGCGCGGCGTCGTACGCCAGGCCCTTCGAGATGTTGCCGAGCGCGGTCTGTTGGGCGCGCATCACCTTTATATCTCATTCCACACCGGCGATCCGGGCGTCGATATTCCCGACTTCCTGCGCGAGCGCTATCCGGACGAGATGACCATCGTGCTTCAACATCAATATTGGGGGCTCGACGTACGCGACGATGCGTTTTCGATCGGCCTCTCGTTCAACAAAGCGAAGTGCATGTTGACGATCCCCTATAAGGCGATCACCCGCTTCGCCGACCCCGGCGTGAAGTTTGGCCTGCAATTCACCGGGCCTGAAAGTGGCGTTGGCGCCGTGCAAGGCGGGCTCAATTTGCCCGAGGCCTTGCCGCCGGCCTCGCGCTCAAACACGGCAGCCCCAACCCCACCGGCCGCGCCCGCCCCAGCAAGTGCGTCTTCCGAAACGCCGACCGAGAAAGTGATTCGGCTCGATAGTTTCCGCAAGAAATGAAAACGAAGACACCGCGCAAGCGCCGCCCGGTCTCCCCGGCCCATCGCAAGGTGATGCCGCCGCCGATCGTGATCAAAATGGTCAGCCGGCTGGCGCCGCTCGGCGCGGTGATGGCGCGGCCGATGTTTGGCGGCCACGGCCTGTTTCTCGATGCGCTGATGTTCGGCCTCGTTTGGTCCGACACGGTCTATTTCAAGGTCGATGACGAGACCCAGGGCGATTATGAAAACGCCGGCATGAAGCCGTTCAAGCCCTATGCGGACCGCGAAACCTCGTTCTCCTATTTCGAAGTGCCGCCGGCGGTGCTTGAGAAGGCGGAGATTCTGGGCAAATACGCCATCAAGGCCCACGCCGCCGCGCGGCGCGCTCAAGCAAAAAAGAAACCAGCCCGCCGAAGCCCACCCGGCCGCTAATGCCGCTCGATCTCACGCTTTATATCGGCTTCCTTGTGGCGGCCGCGTTGATCGTCGTGTTTCCCGGCCCCGACACGATGCTCATTCTCCGCTACACCATGTCTGGCGGACGACGCGTGGGCTTCACCACGCTCGGCGGCGTGCAACTCGGCATCCTCGGTCACATCACGGCCGCGGTGCTCGGCCTTTCGGTCTTGATCGTCTCGGTGCCGATCGCCTTCAAGGCCGTGGCCATCGCGGGCGCGGCCTATCTCGCCTTCCTCGGCGTTCAAAGCATCCGTGCCGGTTCGCTGCGCCTTCCGGCGGAGGCCCAGACCGGCGCGCTCGCCATCACTTATCGCCGTGCGATCCGCGATGCGATCATTACGAATCTGCTCAACCCCAAGGTGATTATGTTGTTCGTCGCATTGATGCCGAATTTCGTGGCGCCCACACGCGCCTCGGTGCCGCTTCAACTTGCGCTTCTTGGTATCACCTTGATCGTGATCAACGTCGCTTGGCAGACCGGGCTCGTGCTGGCCGCCGATCGCTTGCGGCGCTGGCTCGCGCGCCTATCGGTCCAGCGCGCGATGGCCATGGTCACCGGCATTGTCTTCATCGCTTTTGCGGCGTTGTTGTTGGTCGATCATGTGCTGACCGATGGCCAATGGCACGCGGGCACACCGTGACCCGACCGTCCAATAGCGCTCTGGGGACAACGCTCGAACTGACCATCGATTCGCTCGGCGCGCGGGGCGATGGCGTGGCGCGCCTCGGCAACCGGCGCGTGTTCGTGCCGCTGGCTCTGCCTGGCGAATTCGTGCGTGTCGCGATCGAGGACGAGACCGCCGACGGCCTCCGTGCGCGCCTGATCGAGCGACTCGCCACGGCACCTGATCGTGTCGAACCACCCTGCCCGCATTTCGGCGTTTGTGGCGGCTGCGCGCTCCAGCATTTGTCCGAGCCATCCTATGCCGCGTTCAAAACCGCGCGGCTGGTCGATGCGCTGGCCGATCGCGGCCTGCACGACATCGCCATGGCACCGCTTATTCGCATACCGCCAAACTCAAGGCGACGTGTGCGCTTTGCCGTTGAGGTTCATCGCGGCGTCGTGCACCTTGGCTTTCGCGCGGCGCGCGGGCGCGCCATCGTCGATCTGACGTCGTGCCCAGTCACCGCCCCGGCGATCGTGGCGGCGCTTGCCCCCCTCCGTACGGCGCTTGCCCGCCTGCTCCGAAACGGCGCCGAGCTCGAACTTGCCATCACCGAGACTGACAACGGCCTCGATCTGGTGTTGATCGGTTCTGAGGCCGGCTCGGCCGAACACCGCGTCATGCTCGCTTCGCTCGCCCGCGATCTTAATCTGGCGCGCCTCTCCATCAGCAGCGGCGCGAATCGACCGGCCGAGCCGATCGTCGTCCTTGCCGAGCCGGTCATCCGCTTTTCGGGCGTGCCAGTAACGCTACCGCCTGATGGCTTCGTTCAGCCCAGTGCGGCGGGCGAAGCGGCCATCGTTTCGGTCCTGGCTGAAGCGGCGAAGGGCGCCAAACGGGCGGCCGATCTTTTTTGCGGACTGGGCGCGCTTGGGCTCGCTCTGACGGCGGCCGGGATCAGGGTTGAGGCCTTTGATTCGTCGGCAGAATCAATTGTGGCACTCGATGCCGGCGTGCGCCGCGCCGACCTTTCGGGCCGCCTCACCGCCACGCGGCGCGACCTCAATCGCGTACCACTCGATGGGGCGGCCCTGCGCAAATTCGACCTTGTGGTGTTCGATCCCCCACGACCAGGAGCCACAGCCCAAGCCGCCAAACTCGCGGCCTCGCGCGTGCCCTGCATCGTCGCGGTCTCATGCAACCCGGCAACCTTCGCCCGCGACGTGCGCGCTTTGGTCGATGGCGGCTATCAAATCGACCGTCTGATACCGCTGGACCAATTCCTCTGGTCACCCCATATCGAAATCATCGCCGTGTTTCGGCGCTGAGGCGGGCGATGGCCAAACGGGCGACGCGAACGGAGACTGATTCGCTCGGCGCGATCGAGGTGCCGGCGGGCGCCTATTGGGGCGCGCAGACCCAGCGCGCCTTTGAGAATTTCATGATTGGCGACGAGCTGATGCCGCTCGCGCTCATTCACGCGTTGGCGTTGGTGAAAAAAGTCGCGGCTCGGGTCAACGCACGGTTCGCCGTCCTGCCCCAAAAAATTTCCCGCGCCATTGAAACCGCCGCCGATGAAGTCATTGCCGGCCAGCACGACGATCACTTTCCGCTTGTCGTTTGGCAAACGGGCTCGGGCACGCAAACCAACATGAACGTCAATGAGGTGATTGCGAATCGCGCCAATGAAATTCTTGGCAAACGACGCGGTCTCAACGCACCGGCACACCCGAACGATCACGTCAATCTCGGTCAATCCTCGAACGATAGTTTTCCGAGCGCGATGCACATCACTGCCGCGCTGAGCGCACGACACACGCTCCACCCAGCGCTGCTCCATTTACAAAAGTCGTTGGACGCCAAGGCGCGTGAATTCCGCGCCATCGTCAAGATCGGCCGCACCCATTTGCAAGACGCGACGCCCATAACATTGGGCCAGGAATTCTCGGGCTATTCGGCGCAAATACGAAACGGCATCGCGCGGCTCGATGCCGCCATGCCCCGCCTTTATTGGCTCGCCCAAGGCGACACGGCGGTCGGCACCGGGCTCAATACGGTCAAGGGCTTCGATCGCGCGTTCGCGTCTGAAATCGCGCGTCTGACGGGCCTGCCGTTCAAAACCGCGCCCAATAAGTTTTGGGCACTCGCGTCCCACGACACAATGGTCGAGCTATCCGGCACCCTCAACACCATCGCCGTCAGCCTATCCAAGATCGCGAATGATATTCGCCTGCTGAGCTCGGGCCCGCGCGCCGGGCTTGGCGAGTTGATCCTGCCGGCCAATGAACCGGGTTCCTCGATCATGCCGGGCAAGGTCAACCCAACCCAGGCCGAGGCGCTCACCATGGTGTGCGCCCGCGTCATGGGCAATCACGTCACCATCACCATCGCCGGCGCCAATGGGCATTTGGAGCTCAACGCCTTCAAGCCGGTGATCGCCGACGCATGCCTGCAATCGATCCGCTTATTGGCCGATGCCGTGCGGAGTTTCGCCGATCACGCCGTCCGCGGTATCGCGCCCAACCGAATAAGGATCGATGAATTGCTGCATCGATCGCTCATGCTGGTCACCGCACTGACACCCGCGATCGGTTATGACAAGGCAGCGAGGCTGGCACAAAAGGCGCAGCGCGAGGGCACCACATTGAAAGCGGCCGCCCTTGATCTTAATTATGTTTCCGAAGCGCTATTCGATCATTTGGTCGAGCCATCGCGCATGCTTGGTCCCGAGCCCGCGTCAAAGCGGCGGACCAAGCGACGCACGAAACGATAGGGCAAATCGATGCCCGGCATTCAGAAACACTCGGTCGTCCTCGACGGACACAAAACCTCGGTCTCTCTCGAGCCTGAATTTTGGCAAGCCCTGGCCGCGATCGCGGCCGAGGAAGGCCGCTCGCTCAATGCCCTGATCGCTGACATCGACAAAGGCCGGAGCGGCAATTTGTCGAGCGCGTTGCGGCTCTACGTGCTGAATCACTTCGAGCAGCGCCTGAAGACACCGCGCTAATTCTTCTTCGAGAGCTCCGGAATCACTTGCTTGAGTAGATCGAGCAATTCTGGCTTTTCCGCCGGGGCCAGTTCGGGCGCAGGCGCGGGTGCCGGCACGGCCTCTGGCAGCGTGTCGAACTCCGGCTCCGCACTAGCATCGGGGCTCGGCAAGGGTTCTGGCGGCGGCGCACCTTCGATTGGTGCCGGGATGTCATCCCCCGTTGCCGGCGCATCAGGATCGCCCAGCACATCGCGCAACACCTTGTCGGTCAAAGTGCCGGGCTCAGCCTTCGCGCCCTTGCGTAACTTTAATTTGAGGCGTTCATCGTTGAGCAGGCGCTCCTTGAATTTATCACCAATCGACGCCATCAACGGGTCGATCGCGAATTGGCGGGTCGGCTTGTCGATCGGGCCGACGAGGCGCACGCCAAAAGGCGGCGTGCCAGGCGGTTGATCGACCGTGAAGGTCGCGGTCATGTCGAGCCGCCAACGCGGCAGATCGGCCTCGCCCACAATAGCACCTAAGCCGGCATCGGCGACCACGCGAATATCGTCGGCACGACCCACGCCTTTGACGAAGCGCACCGTGCCATCGATCGACTTGATTTGCGTGCGGCCCTTGGAGAGGCCGCCCTGCACCAAGCCGCCCGCATCCGCGAGACTACCGAGATCGCTAAGGCTACCGAGCGCGCCGACCACGGCACCGAGGTCGACACCCTCGATCGTCCCGTCGCGACCATGCATCGCGACGTCGCCACCAAGCGAATTGACGATCGCGTGTTCGCTATTGCCCGTGGCGTTGAACTCACCCTCGACCGTGACGCGCCCGGTCGCGGCATCGGCTTTGCCGGTGGCCCGCAAAAGCGCATCGATATCGGCATCGGCCAGCGCGAAATTAATGGCGTAACTAGGCTGCTCGCCGCCGTTCACGCGTCCATGGCCCGATAGCGCGCCGTCGAACAACCGGCCATCGAGGCGCGTAATATCGAGGACAGCGTCTTTCAACGTGGCCTCAACCGAAAATTGCTCGGCCATCCATTTGCCGAGCAACAGGCGCTCGGCCTCGATTTTGAATTCGCCGTCGACTTGGCTGAGCACGGCGAGATCGAACGGCTCACGCGACCAACGCGCCGCGCCCGTTGGCTCTGCGCCACCATCCGCGCGGCCGCTCTTGCCGCTTCCGCCGCGGCCAGCGGCCTCGCCCGTCGATGAAGCGGCATCGTCTGGCGCCAATGCACCCTCACCGCTTGGCGCGGCCATGTGTGGGCTCTTCAGCGCAGCGCTCACGAACGGCCGCTTGCCCCCGAAACGAACACCGATATCGCCCGCCAATTCGGTCTCGCCATAGGCGAGCGATTGCGCGGCGAAGGCAAGCGCGTTCTGATCGCCGCTCAGGCGCCCGCGTAACCAAACGGGTTTGGCGGCCTCGGCCCCGCGCGCCGAACGCGAACCGAACAACGCGCGGATCGATTCTTCGGTCGCGTTCGCGAGGTCGAGATCGAGCGCAATGCGCGGCTCGGTGCTGATCGACCCCACATCGCCCTTGAAGTTGAGCCGACCAGCCTTGGTCGACATTTGTCCGTCAAGCACCAGCGCTTCGGGTGTGCCTGAAATTTTGAGATTCAACTCCGATCGGCCCAGCGCCTCAAATCGAATGTCCTCACCCAAATCAAGCGCGCGGGCGAGCGGCGCCAATGAGGCCGTATTCACCTCGATCGCGGCTGAGAACTGCGGTGCCTCGCTCTCAAGCGCACGCCCTTCGCCGCGCGCCGCCAGCGCGACGCCCGCGACATCGGCGATGTTAAGCGCGCCAATCTTGAGCACGCCGTCGCGTAACTCTGGTTTCACCTCGATGCCGGTGAATTTGAGATCGCGATAGCTCAGCGTATCGATGCGGACCGTGCCGGCGATGTCATAGTCGCTGAGCACGCTGCCCCCGCTCGACCCCGCGCGCGCCGATTCTTTTTCGGCTCTATCGGCCTTCTTGCCGTCGCCCTTTTCTGGGGCAGCCGTGCCTTCCGGAGGCGTGGCATCGGGTGCGCGCCTATAGGCGTCAAGCGCCAGCCGATCGAGCGAGAAATTCGCCGTGATCTGGGGGCGCCCTGTCTCGGCCGCCTTGGCGAGGGCGAACGATCCATTGAGCGTCGAATTGTCGAATTTGGCGGTGAGCTTCGGGATCACAACATTGGCATCGCTCGCCTTGAACGAGGTCGAAAGCGCGAGCCGGCGCAAGCGATCGGCTGGCACATCGGCCAGATCGATGCCGAGCCAAGCGGCGAGTGTTCGCAAATCATCGGTGCGAATCTCAAGCGCGCCATCAAATGCGGCCTGCCCTTTGGGCATGGTGAATTTGCCGGTCAATGAGGCCGCGGCCCCGCCAGGCAATTCGGCCCGCGCCTGTTGAACCGTAACCACGCCCTTTTCGAGCAAAAAGAGTACCTCCGCCGCGCGAATGACCGAGGCGCGATATTTGACCGCCTCGATCGTCAAATTGATCGAGGCATTCAAATCCATTGGCAGGCCAGTGCCGGCTTCCTCGGCAGCCTTTGGGCCGGCGGCGGGAGCGATCTCCGCCTCCGGTACCCCGGCCTTGCTCTTATTATTCGTCTTCGCCTTGTCCGTCTTCACTGCGGGCTCAGCCCCGGTCAGCAGATCGAGATCGAGACTATTCAAAACGAGCACAAGGTCGAGTTGATCGGGTTTGCCCGACACATAAGAGGCCGCGCCCGTAGCCGACGTTTCGCCCACGCGAATTTTCAATTCCTTGGCGTCGAACCGCTTGGCATCGCCGGAGATCGCGCCGGACAATACAAAGGGTTTGGCAAGATCGGGCGTGGCATCAGGCAAAGCGATATTAAAGCGCTCGAGGGCCATGGCGAAATTCTTACCCTCGACGCTGAGCGTGCCGGCGCCCTTTGCGGCCTCCGCTTCGAACGCACCGTCAAAGCCGAGCCGCGCGGCCGTTTCGTCTAATGTGATTTTAAGGCTCAGCGGTGTCGGCGCACCGCGCGTGGTTCGCCCGAGCACGCCTTCGAATTCAATGGGCCGTTCGCGCAATGTCATCACGCCGCGCGCCTGATAGGGGCCGCCTTCTTCGCGCGCGCTCAGCGTTGCGTCGATATCATGCAAATACTCGACATGTTTGGAACGGGCATCGCGATAGACCACCGTGCCATTGCGCAATTCGAGCGCCTGAATGGCCGATGTGCCAAGGCCGCCACCTTCGGCGTCCGACTTTGCCGCCTCCTCCATTTTGCTATCCGGCGTTGCCGGCTTGGCCTTGGGGTCCGCCGGTGTCGAGTCGGCGGCCGGCGCAGCCCTGGGCTCGAACTGCCAATTGGCCTGACCGCTCGCCAAGCGCTCAAGCTCGATGACAGGGTCGACCAGCACGATCTTGACCGGCACGATATCGCCACCGAGCAGCGGGCCGACCGCGAGATCAAGGTCGAGCCGCTTGGCCCTGGCCATATCGGCGACATTGGCGCCCGGCAAATTGGCCAGCCTGACGTCGCTGACCGAGACCTTGGGAATCGGCAGAAAACTGACCTCGATCGGACCATCGATCGCCAATTTCCGCCCCAAACGAACCTCGGCGCGTTCGATGATGGAGGGCTTCAAGCCATCCCAATCGATTAAGATCGGGGCGACGAACAACGCGATCACGATCAAAACGATCAGCGCGCCAACGCCGTAAAGGATCTTCATCAAAGACGAACCTCGAACGGACGACCAGGGTGGGCCGCGATGCCAGCCCAAGCGGAGAAGCGGGTTAACACGGTACGGTGTTTCAGCTAGCCTATTGTAACGATCCGGGCGCGTTGGGAACAGTCAGGCGAGCCGACGAGGCAAACGGAAGGCGACGTCGTCATGGGTGATGTGGTCAATCTGAATCAGTTTCGTAAGAAGGCCGAGCGCGCCGAAAAGGGGCCACGCGCGGCCGCCAATCGTGCGCGCACGGGCCGCACTAAGGCGGAGCGCCTTGCCACCCGGCAGGAGACCGAACGGCAAGACGCCGGCCTCAAGGGCAAAAAACTCGACCGTCGCAAAGACCGCCCGGATGACGATCCGGAGCCTGCCTAGGTGCGATCAAGCCCAAGATTGCCATTCGTCGTTGGTATTTTGTTCGCCACGCGGCATCGCGCCTTTGCCGAGAGCGTAAGAAGGTCGGTGCGAGTATGACGCGTTATTGGCACCGCATCGTCGGTGGCGGTCTTTTGCTTGGGTTTCTGCTTTGGGTCACGATCAACGGCGCCATGGCCGCTTGCTCTGATGCGCCAACACCCGGCGTCAATTGGCAGCGTTGCCTGCTTGATGGCGTCGACCTCAAAAGCCACGACCTCAAAGGCGCGAATTTGCGTGAGGCGTTCTTCACCGGAGCCGATCTTTCTGGCGCCGACCTCAAGGGGGTCGACGCGCGGCGCGCCAGATTTGTCGGCACGAACCTAGCCAACGCGAATTTCGAGAACGCGCGCCTCTATGAAGTCGATTTCACCAAAGCGAGCCTCGCCGGCGCGAATTTAAGTGGCGCCGATTTGCGCAGCGCCGTCTTTTTTCGTGCCAATTTGCGCGCGGCGAATCTGACCGGCGCACAGATCGGCCGCACCGTGTTCCAAAAGGCCAATCTAAGCGGGGCCCTTTGGATCGACGGCAAAACAGTGTGCGCGGAGGGTTCAATCGGCCAATGCGGGTGAACGGACGAGCACCTGGCCGGTTCTATTATTGTTGCTCGGCGTCGCCGTAGTCCTCGCCTGGGGCGCGCGACGGATTCACGTGCCGGTCCCGATCGTTCGCGTCATTGGCGGCCTCGCGCTCGCTTTTATTCCCGGCCTGCCGGTGATCGAGATTGACCCGCACCTGATTCTTCTTCTGGTGCTGCCGCCGGTTCTCTATCACGCGGCCATTTTCACCCCATGGCGCGAATTCAAAGCGAATATCCGACCGATTTCCATGCTTGCGATTGGTCTTGTGGTGGCGACCACCGGCGCCGTTGCGATTGTCGCGGCAACCTTGATCCCAGGCTTTGGTTGGGGCGCCGCCTTCGTACTCGGGGCGATCGTCTCGCCGCCCGATGCGGTCGCCGCGACGGCGGTGTTCAGCCGTCTCCGTATCAATCGGCGCACCGTCGTCGTGCTCGAAGGCGAAAGCCTGGTCAATGATGCGACTGGACTGGTTGTTTATAAATTCGCGGTCGCTGCGGTGGGTACCGGTGCGGTTTCGATCGGCCACGGGATCGTTGAATTCCTCGCTTTGGCCGCCATCGGAATCGCGACTGGCGTTGTCCTCGGTTACATCTTCATTTTGATCCATCGCCGCATCGGCGATCCGGTGATTGAAATCGTGATCTCGATTTTATCGGCCTATGCGATCTACATGGCGGCGGAATATGCCCATGGCTCGGGCGTGCTCGCGGTCGTGGCGGCCGGTCTGATGCGCGGCTGGCACGCGCCGGCGGTATTCTCCGCGCAAAACCGCATGCAAGGCACAGCGGTTTGGGACACCCTTCTATTTCTACTCAATGGTTTTGTCTTCATTTTGATCGGCCTTCAAATGCGACAGGTGTTTGACGGCTTGATCGGCTATGCTTGGCATGAGCTGCTGCTCTATTCGCTGGCGATTGGCGGCGCCGCGATCGCGGCGCGCTTGGCCTCGGTGATGCCGAGCGCCTATATCCCGCGCCTCTTCTCACGGAAACCACATGAGAATGAAACGCCGCTCGATTGGCGCAACGCCCCGGTCATGGGGTGGTGCGGTATGCGCGGCATCGTTTCGCTGGCCGCCGCGCTCGCTCTGCCCTATGTCACCAACGCGGCGGTCTATTTCCCCAACCGCGACCTGATCATCTTTCTGACCTTCGTTGTCATCATGATTACCCTGGTGTTTCAGGGCCTGACTCTGGCGCCACTCATTCGTTGGCTCGGCGTTGGACTCAAAACGCAGGAATGGTCCGAAGAGCATTTGGCGCGCCTCAAAATCGCCCATGCCGCGATCGAGGAGATTGACCGTCACAGCAAAGAGGCCGGGCTCGATCCTGAATTGGTCGAGCCGGTGCGCGCGGAATATGCCGCGCGTCTGAAACAGGAACGCCTGGTTGGATTGACCGCGGGCGGGCTCGATGAGGTGACTAAGCGGCTTCGCCTCGCGGCCGTCACGGCCGAACGTCGTCGGTTGGTCAAGCTCCACCGCGAAAAGCAGATCGGCGATGAAGTGCTGCGTCGCGTCCAGCATGAGCACGACATCGAAGAGGTGCGGCTTACCCCGCCAAGCGGGCAGCATTAGTTCCTCGGCCTCCGCCACCCCATGTTATAAAGACACCGAATCGCGTAGCTCGAGCCCATGTCCGACCCTTTCGACCTTTCAGACCTGTCCAGCATCGCCGAGGTGCCACCTCTGGCCACCGCCCCCATGCGCCCGGCGCCCACCTATTTGGAGACGCTCAACCCCGAGCAGCGCGCGGCAGCCGAGGCGACCGAGGGGCCGGTTCTGGTCCTCGCCGGCGCCGGCACCGGCAAGACGCGCGTCTTGACCACGCGCCTCGCGCATATCATCGATCAGGGCCGCGCCTATCCGAGCCAGATCCTCGCGGTCACCTTCACCAACCGCGCCGCGCGCGAAATGGTCGAACGTGTCTCGAAGCTCTTGGGCCGTCCGGTCGAGGGCATGTGGCTCGGCACCTTTCACGCCATGGCCGCCCGCATTTTGCGCCGCCATGCCGAGGTGGTCGGCCTGCGCGCCGACTTCACCATTCTCGACGCCGACGATCAGGTGCGGCTCTTGAAGCAGCTTTTACAGGCCGGCGACATTGACGAAAAACGGTGGCCCGCGCGCACACTCTCGATCGTCATTCAACGCTGGAAGGATCGCGGGCTCGAGCCCTCGCGCGTTGGCGATACCGATGGCGCCGAGTTCGCCAATGGCCGCGGCCAAAAACTTTATTACGCGTATCAAGAGCGCCTGAAGACCGTAAACGCGGTCGATTTCGGCGATCTCCTCTTGCACAACCTCACGCTGTTCGCGAAGCAGCCCGATGTGCTCGCCGACTATCAACGGCGCTTCCGCTATATCCTGGTCGACGAATATCAGGACACCAACGTCTCGCAATATCTGTGGCTCCGTTTGCTCGCCCAAGGGCTCAGCAATATTTGCTGTGTCGGCGATGACGACCAATCGATCTATGGCTGGCGCGGCGCTGAAGTCGGCAACATCCTGCGCTTCGACGCCGATTTTCCTGGCGCCACGGTGGTCAGGCTCGAACGCAATTATCGTTCGACCGGTCATATTCTTGGCGCCGCCTCTGGCCTGATCGCGCACAATGCCGGCCGGCTCGGCAAAACCTTGTGGACCGAAGGCGCCGAGGGCGAGCCCGTCAAAATCAGCGGCGTGTGGGATGGCGATGCCGAGGCGCGTCGCGTCGGCGAGGAAATCGAGCGCCTCTCGCGCAAAGGCGATCGGCGCAGCCAAATGGCGGTCTTGGTCCGCGCCGGTTTTCAAACCCGCGCCTTTGAAGAACGCTTTCTGGCGATCGGCCTGCCCTATCGCGTCGTTGGTGGCTTGCGCTTTTATGAGCGTCAGGAAATCCGCGACGCCATCGCCTATATCCGCGTGCTGATGCAACCTGATGATGACCTCGCCTTCGAGCGCATCGTCAATCTGCCAAAACGCGGCCTCGGCGACATCGCCTTGCAGGCCGCTCACAGCCTAGCTCGCGCACGTAATGGTTCGCTCTATCGCGCCGCCGAAGCGTTGATCGAAACCGATGAGTTGAAGCCGAAACCGCGCCAAGCCTTAGCGGATCTGCTCGCCTCCTTCGCGCGCTGGCGTACCGCCCTGGCTGCGATGACTCACGTCGAACTGGTCGAACGCATGCTCGATGAATCGGGCTACACCGAAATGTGGCAAAAGGATAAATCGCCCCAAGCGCCGGGCCGGCTCGAAAATCTGAAGGAATTGGTCGCCGCGCTGGAAGATTTCGAAACTCTCGGCGCGTTTTTAGAGCATGTCAGCCTTGTGATGGACCGCGATGACGGCGCCTCGACCGATATGGTCAATGTCATGACGCTGCATAGCGCCAAGGGGCTCGAATTCGATACCGTGTTCCTGCCCGGCTGGGAGGAAGGCTTGTTCCCGCACCAACTCGCGCTCGACGAAAAAGGCGCGGCCGGGCTCGAAGAGGAACGCCGCCTCGCCTATGTCGGCCTGACGCGCGCGCGACGCCGCGCCCATATTCTCTTTGCCGCCAATCGTCGGGTCTACAATCAATGGCTGAGCGCGATTCCCTCGCGCTTTGTCGATGAATTGCCGCCCGATCATGTCGAAGCCGACAATGAATTATCCGCGCGTGGCGCCGCTCGTGCGCAGGCCAATCACGATACCGCCTCTGGCTGGCGCGCCGATCGCCAAATCGGGCCCGAAACCGCCGAACGCTTCGGCCGCAGCCGCGCACCGCAAATCGCGCTCCAAGCGCGCCCGGTGCATGCGACGTTAGAGGCCGCCGCCTTCAATGCCGGCACCCGCGTGTTCCACCAAAAATTCGGTTATGGCCGCGTGCGAAACGTCGATGGCAATAAGCTCGAAATCGCCTTCGATAAGGCCGGCACGAAGAAGGTGATCGACAGCTTTGTCGTCGCCGCCTAACCCGTCCTCGGTGCCCCTCATGCAATATCAAGTCACCATCGCGCTGCGCTATCGCGCGCTGCCGGCGCTCGAAGCCGCGCTCGAACCTTTGGCCGATGCCTTGCTGTCGGAAGCCATCGCCGAGGACCACCCGCTTGAAAACCGGCCCGACGATCAATGGCAACTCTGCGCCATCGCGCCTGACCAATCAACCGCCCATCGATTGGCGGACGAAGCGCGCCGCGCCCTCGCCGTTCAAGGCCTGCCCGACGACAGCGTCGTTGTCGAGCCGGTGCCGGCGCTTGATTGGATCGCCCATGTCGAACGCGACGCACCGCCCATCGCGCTTGGGCGCTTTCTGATCCATGCCGCGCACCACGACATTGATCCGCGCGGCCGCGTCGCGCTGCGTATCGAGGCGGGTCTGGCGTTTGGCTCAGGCCGTCACGCCACGACGCAGAGTTGTCTGCGCTTGATCGAACGCGCACGTCGCCGTGGCCATGTCGTTGAACGCGCGCTCGATGTCGGCGCGGGCTCAGGGATTTTGGCCATCGCCATCGCGCGCCTATGGCGCGGCCCGGTCATCGCCGCCGACATCGAAAAGTTGTCCGTCATCGCCAGTCGCGCAGCGGCCAAAATCAATCAGGTCGGCGCTCTGGTCCAGGCGGTTGAGAGCCAGGGCCTCGCCGCGCGCGCCGTGGCCCAAGGCGGTCCCTATGACCTGATTTGCGCGAATATCTTGGCCGGGCCCCTTGTCGCGCTGGCGCCAAAACTCCGCCATGCCTTGGCGCCACGCGGGCTTTTGGTTTTGTCGGGCATATTGGTTCGCCAGGAGGCCAGCGTGCTCGCGGCCTATCGGGCGCAAAGGCTTTCGCTCAAGGGCCGTTTGGTCGATGGCGATTGGACCACTGTGGCGCTGGCGCGAGGGCCCCGCCGCCTGGGCTGGCCGTGAGTCTAACCAAACATTAGAATGAGCAGCCTAGGATAGGCCCATGCAAACACGATCGATCAAGAGCCTGGCCAAAGAGGCGGCGCTTGTTGGAGCGCTCGATAAAGCCGGGATTCTGCTCGGCGGCGCGGCCGCGCTCGCCTTGATCAAGGGTGTCGCCGCCTCGGCCGATGAAAAGCATGACGCGGCGTGGCTCGCGCAAATCGCGCCAACCCGCTCGGCCGCGCTCGACCGGCAATTGATCGCGCTAAAAAATACGCTCCGCATTGCCATGGATCGCGGCGATGAAAAAAATGTCGCGCCGGCCCGGCTCGCCGCCCTTCGTTCCGAACTACGTCGGCAATCGCTCGATGGCTTTTTGGTGCCGTTGGCCGACGAACATCAAGGCGAATATGTCGCGCGGCGCGCGCGGCGGCTCGCTTGGTTGACCGGCTTCACCGGCTCGGCCGGCATCGCGATCGTGCTGGCAGAGCGCGCCGCGATTTTTGTCGATGGGCGTTATACCTTGCAGGCCGCGGCGCAGGTCGATGGCACGCTCTATGAACGTCATCATTTGACCGAAGTGCCCCCCGATCGCTGGCTTGCCGAACATCTGAGGTCGGGCCTTCGCCTTGGCTATGACCCCTGGCTGCACACCGAAGATGGTCGCGCGCGTTACCTCAAAGCGTGTAAGGCAGCGGGTGCCGACCTTATCGCCCGCGCGGCCAACCCTCTCGATGCCGTGTGGCATGATCAGCCGCCCCCGCCTCTCGCGCCCATCGTGCCGCATGCGCTCGAATTCGCCGGTCGCGCGGCCGATGAAAAGCAGGCCGAGATCGCCGCGCTGATCAAAACTGCGAAAGCCGACGCCGCGATCCTGAGCGCGCCCGATTCGATCGCCTGGCTCTTGAACGTGCGCGGTGGCGACGTGGCCTGCACGCCATTGCCCCATGGTTTCGCCATTGTCGGCGCCGATTCGTCGGTCGCGCTCTTTGTCGATCCAAGAAAAATTTCGCCCGATTTGCGTGGTCATCTCGGCCATCAAGTTTCGCTCGCCGCGCCCGATGGCTTCGGCCCTGCGCTCGATGCGCTCGGCGCGTTACGCCGCGCGGTGTTGATCGATCCGCAAGGCGCGCCCTGCTGGGCGGTCGATCGTCTAACCATGGCTGGCGCCACCATCATGCGCGGCGCCGACCCGTGCGCGCGGCCGAAAGCGTGTAAGAACGCGATCGAGTTGGATGGCACGCGCGCCGCGCATCGGCGCGATGGTGCCGCGCTCGTGCGCTTTCTCGCCTGGCTTGAGCGCGCCGCGGCGAAGGGCCGCTTGAAGGAAAGCGCCGCCGCCGATCGCCTGCTCACCGAACGTCAAAAAAATGACCGCTTCATGGGCCCGAGCTTCGAAACCATTTCGGGCGCCGGCCCGAATGGCGCGATCGTGCATTATCGCGTGACGCCGGCGACCGACCGGCGGCTCGAGCCCGGCATGCTCTATCTTTTGGATTCAGGCGGGCAATATCTCGACGGCACGACCGATGTCACGCGCACCATCGCGGTCGGCAAGCCCTCGCCCGAGCAACGCGATCGCTTCACCCGCGTGCTCAAGGGCCATATCGCGCTCGCGCTCGCGCGCTTTCCTTCCGGCACGTCGGGCTCACAGCTCGATGCGCTGGCACGGCAACATCTCTGGCAGGCCGGTCTCGATTTCGATCATGGCACCGGCCATGGTGTTGGCAGCTATCTCGGCGTGCATGAAGGGCCGCAGCGTATTTCGAAATTGCCCAACACGGTGGCGCTCGAGCCCGGCATGATCGTGTCGAACGAGCCCGGCTATTACAAAACCGGCGCGTTTGGCATTCGGATCGAGAACCTTGTGGTGGTGCAGGCGCTTGAGGGGCTCAAGGGCACCGAGCGGCCGATGCGCGGCTTCGAAACGCTGACCCTGGTGCCGATCGATCGGCGTTTGGTCGATACCGCCTTGATGAGTGCCGACGAACTCGCCTGGCTCAACACCTATCACGCCATGGTGCGCGAGCGGCTTTCGCCCTTGCTCAAGGGCACGCCCGAGGCAATGCGCTATCTCCGCCGCGCGACGCTCGCCCTCAAGCCACCGAAAAAATCTACTCGCGCGCCGAAGCGGCGGCGAGATAAGCGATGATATCCGCACGCGCCGCCGCATCGGGCAGCGGTTTCAAGACCATCGTGGTGCCGGGAAGATTGGCTTTCGGATCACGCAAGAATTCATCGAGCCGCGCTGCGCTCCAAATGAAATCCGCCGCTTGCAGCGCCGCTGAATAGCCATAGCCGTCGGCGCTGCCGGCCTTTCGGCCGATCACACGATAGAGATTGGGCCCCCAGCTATTGTGCTTGCCGGGCTTCAGCGGATGACAGCCCTGGCACTTCTTAAGAGCACGCCGCGCCACGCGCCGCATCGCCCGCAGGCTCGCCGGCTGTGGCCGGAAGAGCCGCCATGGCCATGATCCCGAGCACGGCAACAGCCCCTGCCCAGCCGCCCTGTTTTCGACGCGGGCGTCGAATTAGGCTAACTCTCGGTGAACGCACGCTTGACCGCTCCAGGCAACACATTAGGGTGCGCCGAGCTTGGTCGATCCGGGCCCGTAGCTCAACTGGTTAGAGCCGGCCGCTCATAACGGTCTGGTTGCAGGTTCGAGTCCTGCCGGGCCCACCAACCTTTCACCTATAGAAATTTACCTCAGTCCGTTGTGCGTCGTCAGATCATTTGGGACAGATGGGGTTGTAAATTAATGGAGGGTTGGCCTCATCTGGTTGGTTGATCTTATGCGGCGAGTTTGCGGTGAAGCAAGCGGCGCTGTTCGATGGTTTTCTGTTTGATGCGGTGTCTTTCCTGC
>SHWC01000015.1 GCA_009691045.1 Alphaproteobacteria bacterium
TGAACTGCGAGCCCTGATCGGTGTTGAAGATATCGGGCGTGCCGTATCGGGCGATGGCGTCCTCCAGCGCCGCGACGCAGAAGTCCGCCTCCATGGTGTTCGACAGCCGCCAAGCGAGGACCTTGCGGCTCGCCCAGTCCATGATGGCACGGCGAGCTAGACGTCGTCGGATTTCATCCCGCGAGTCGGCACTTTGTTCACGTCGAATGCTCCAATGATGCGAAGACCTGGGAAAATCGAGAGAAGATGTTTGAACGCAAGTTCACGAAAGGCCGCGAATATGCGAGGGACCTCTTTTTAGGATTGGATCTTCCCTCCACTCCGGATCAGGCGGTGGTTCTCGGGTACGCGACGGCCGTCTAGCAGCACCGAACAATCGGCGGCGGGCGATTGGTAACGAGCCAAGAGCTTATCGCTGAGATTTTGAACGGCATTCCTCTGGCCACATCAAAGGACGCCGTGCCCGAGAAATATTCGCTTATTCGCACGTTGCAGCTTGCTAAAATGACCGCCACCAATTTGAAAACACGAAGCGAATGCTTGATTCGATTAGAATCTGAAACTCGATCAAGACTGCTTCGAGCCCCTCTGAAGTTGGGCCCGAAGAGGCACTTGAAAGGCAGAATTAGGTCACCGGTCAAACTCGGACGCTTTTTTGTATCCGCCGCAAGCGACCGCTCCGCGCTACTAAGTGAACGTCGTGCCCGAGTAGCTTGCCTTCCGCGCCCTCTCGGGCCATTGTCTCGGCCTTCGCACCCACCAGTGAATTGCCAACGCCATGACCGAGAAAAAGCCCCGTGTCGGGCTGTTCGTCACCTGCCTGGTCGATCTGTTTCGCCCGAGCGTCGGCTTCGCCGCCGTCACGCTGATCGAGCGCGCCGGCTGCACGGTCGAGGTGCCCGAGGCGCAAACCTGTTGCGGCCAACCGGCCTATAATTCCGGCGCGCGCCAGCACACCAAGGACATCGCGCGCCAGGTGATCGCGTTGTTCGAACCGTTCGATTATGTGGTGGCGCCGTCCGGCAGTTGCGGCGGCATGATCAAGGCGCATTATCCTGACCTCTTCGCCGATGAGCCCGCGTGGCACAAGCGTGCCGAAAACCTCGCGGCGAAAACCCATGAGCTGATCTCGTTCCTCGTCGATGTGCGGGGAATGAAATCTGTGGACGCGCATTTTGATGGCGCGGTGACCTATCATGATTCGTGCTCGGGGCTTCGCGAGCTCAAGGTGCACGACCAGCCGCGCCAATTGCTCGCGAGCGTCACCGGCCTCGCGCTGAAGGAGCTCCCCGGCGCGCATATTTGTTGCGGCTTCGGCGGCACGTTCTGCATCAAATATCCCGAAATCTCGACGCGCATGGTGTCGGACAAAACCGCCGACATCTCGGCGACTGGCGCTGGCACCGTGCTCGCCGGCGATCTCGGTTGTTTGATGAATATGGCCGGGCGCTTGAGCCGCGAGGGCCGGCCGATCAAGGCGCGCCATGTCGCCGAAGTGCTGGCCGGCATGGGCGATCGGCCTGCCATCGGTGAACCGTCTGTTTCCGGTTCGCCGCAACAGCGGCGCGGCGCGGTCGCGCCGGCCAAATCTCGATGAGTCACGCTCATCGAGATTTGGTGTAGGACATTCCGCACAGGCCGCCATGGAGCCGCACAGCCTCGACTTCAAAGAAGCCGCGAAGCGCGCGCTCGCCGATACCGAGCTGCAAAAATCGCTGAGCAGTTTCAAGGCCGGCTTTTCCCTGAAGCGTCTCGAAGCGATTCAGAAGCTGCCGGAGTTTGAGGGCCTGCGCGATGAGGGCATCGCGATCAAACAACACACGCTCGCGCATCTCGACTTTTATTTGGGCCGCTTTGCCGAGAAGGTCGAGGCAGCGGGCGGCACGGTGCATTGGTGCCCGACGCCCGATGATGGCCGCCGCGCCATTCTCGAAATCCTCCGCACCCATGGCGCCAAGACCGCGACCAAATCGAAATCGATGGTGGCGGAAGAACTGGGGCTCAACGAATTCCTCGAAGCCAATGACATCGAGCCGGTCGAAACCGATCTCGGCGAATATATTATTCAACTCGCACATGAGCGGCCAAGCCACATCCTGGCGCCCGCTGTGCACAAGACCAAGGAGCAGGTCTCCGATCTTTTCTTCGAGCATCACAAGACGCGCCATCTGACCGAAGCCAGCGACATGGTCGCCGAGGCGCGGCAGTTTTTGCGCCCGCGTTATCTCGCCGCCGGTGCCGGCATCACGGGCGCGAATTTTTTGGTCGCGGAAACCGGTTCGATCGTGCTTGTGACCAATGAGGGCAATGCCGAGCTGACGCAGATTCTGCCCAAGGTTCATATTGTGCTCGCGACCGTCGAGAAGGTTGTCCCGACGCTCGAAGACGCCGCGACGCTGCTGCGGCTCCTCGCGCGCTCGGCCACGGGCCAGGAATTCGGCACCTATACGACGCTGGCGACCGGGCCGAAACAAATTGGCGATCAAGATGGGCCTGAGGCGTTTCATGTCATTCTGCTCGACAATGGGCGGAGCAAAATTCTTGGTGGTGAATTTAGCGAGGTGCTGCGCTGTATCAAATGCGCGGCGTGCATGAACCATTGCCCGGTCTATTCCGTGGTCGGCGGCCATGCCTATGGCTGGGTCTATCCCGGGCCGATCGGCGCCGCGCTCGCGCCCAATTTGATCGGCCTCGAAGAGGCGCGCCATTTGCCCAATGCCTCGACCTTTTGCGGGCGCTGCGAAGCGGTGTGTCCGATGCGTATTCCGTTGCCGAAGCTGATGCGCCAATGGCGCGAGCAGGAGCACGAGAAAAAACTTTCGCCACCGCGGTTTCGGCTCGGGCTCGATGCTTGGGCGTACCTCGCCAAGCGCCCGGCGCTCTATGCTCTCGCGACCAAATTAGGCATTGGCGCGTTGAGCATTTTCGGTGGCGCCGGTCGCTTCGCCGCGCTGCCGCTGGCCTCGGGGTGGACCGCGACGCGCGATTTCCCGGCGCCCGAAGGCCCAACCTTCCGCACCGCCTGGAAGAAAGCACGAGGCTGAGATGCCAGGATTGACCAGCGAGAATTTCCGCGCCAATTCGGTCAAGGCGCTGGCCAATCCGCAGCTGCAACGCGCGCTCGATAATATTCGGCGCGATTTCGTCGATTTTCGCGGGCGCGCGGTAGGCGAATTGCCGGAATATGATGAATTGAAGCGTCAGGCTATCGCGCTCAAGGATCACACGCTCGAAAATCTGGATTTCTATCTCGATGCCTTCGCGAACAATGTCGAGGCTTCGGGTGGGTATGTCCATTGGTGTCAGACGGCGGGCGAAGCGCGCGAGGCGATCGTCGCGATTTGCAAAAAACGCGGCGCCAAGACCATGGCCAAGGGCAAATCCATGGTCGGCGAGGAGATTGGCCTGAATGCCTATCTCGAAGCCGCGGGGCTGGTGCCGATCGAAACCGATTTGGGCGAATATATCATTCAGATGCGCGGCGAAACGCCGAGCCATATCACGGCGCCCGCGATCCATCTGACCAAGGAAGATGTCGCCGATCTATTCGCCGAACGGCACAAGCGCCCGCGCAAGACCGAAATCCCGGCGCTGATCGCCGAGGCGCGCGAAATGTTGCGCCCGCGTTATCACGAGGCCGATATCGGCCTCACGGGCGCTAATTTTTTGATCGCCGAAACCGGCTCAAGCATGATCATCACGAACGAGGGCAATGGCGATCTGTCGCAAGTCCTGCCGCACACACACATCGTGCTGGCCAGCATCGACAAGATCGTGCCGACCATCGAGGACGCATTGACGGCCGCGCGCATTTTGGCGCGCACCTCATCGGGCCAGGAATTCACGGTCTACAACACGTTTTCGACCGGCGCGCGGCGTCCCGGCGATTTGGACGGGCCGGAAGAGTTTCACGTCGTGCTGCTCGACAATGGTCGCAGCGCCCTGATGGGCACCAAGCAACAGGCGATGTTGCGGTGCATAAGGTGCGCGGCGTGCCTCAATCATTGCCCGGTCTATAAATCGGTCGGCGGGCACGCTTATGGCGCGGTCTATACCGGGCCGATGGGCGCGGTGCTGACGCCCACCATGGTCGGCCTCGACAAAGCGGGGCCTTTGCCCAATGCGTCGACGTTTTGCGGGCGGTGCGAATCGGTGTGCCCGATGGGCATTCCATTGCCGGCGCTGATGCGCGATTGGCGCGAGCGTGAATTCGAGCGCGCCGAGGCGCCGGCCACCTTGCGCAAGGGCATCAATGCGTGGGCCTATTTGGCCAAGCGCCCAGTGCTCTATGCGCTCGCGACGCGGTTCGCGGCGGTCGCGCTTAAACTGCTCGGCGGGCGGAGCGGGCGCTTGGCGAGCCTGCCTTTGGGCGGGGGTTGGACCGCGACGCGTGATTTTCCGGCGCCCGAGGGCGCTACGTTTCGCGCGCAATGGCGGTGCGCCAGGGGGTTGGGATGAGTGATGGTCGAGCGGCGATCCTCGGCAATATTCAACGCGCACTCGGGCGCGGCGAATTGCAGGGTGAGGCGCGCGCGTCCTGCGAGGCGCGGCTGAAGAATCACGCGCGGAACCTTATCCCCGCGCGCGGGCAATTGCCGCGCGAGGAACAAATCGCGTTGTTCATTCGCATGGCCCTGGCGGTCAAGGCCAGCGTCTCGCGCGTCGCCAAGGATGACGATGTGCCGGAGGCAGTGGTCGCCTTTTTGAAGGGCCAGAATCTGCCGGCCGATGTGATCATGGCGCCGGACCCCGCGCTCGATCGCTATGGCTGGTCGAGCCAGAAAATGCTCGCGATCCGCCGCGGCAAGCCCTTGGATGCCGATCAAGTTGGCGTCACCGGCGCGGTGTGCGGCATTGCCGAGACCGGCACGCTGATGATGGCATCAAGCCCTGAGCACCCGACCACGCTCAATTTCATGCCCGAGACGCATGTGGTCGTGCTACGCGCCTCGCAAATGGTCGGCGCCTATGAAGAAGGCTTCGACATGTTACGTGCCAAGGGCGCGATGCCGCGCACGGTGAATTTGATCACCGGCCCATCGCGCACCGGCGATATCGAGCAAAAAATCGAGCTCGGCGCGCACGGCCCGCGCCGGCTGCATATCGTGATCGTCGACGATTGATGAGACATGGGGGCCTAAGGCCCCTTTTTCTATTGGGTCTCGATGAGCCATCGATCATCGAGACGCCCTCAAGCGCCGGGCGCGCGTTCCACGCGCTTGGCTTTCGCCGCTGGCGCGGCGCGGTGCGGTCGCGTCGGCCAAGTCTCGATGAGATAAGTTCATCGAGACTCGGTATTGTTTGATCATGGTTAAGAGAAACCTCAGCGATGAAGACCGTGCGCTTTGGCAGCGTATTGTGGCGAATGTAGTGCCGTTAAAGCGCGCGGCTAATATCGAGCCGCTGAAGCGCACGACCAAGCGCGTTGTTAAGGCGCCGGTTCCGCCCACGGCCGCGTCGGCGCCAGCAAAAGCGATAAAACTCAAGGTTGAACGGCCGCAGCCCGCACCACGTGCCGCGCCGCCTGTCGTCGTTGTCAGCGCGGCGCCCGCAACGCCCGGGCTTGACCGGCGCACGACATCGAAACTCAGGCGCGGCCATATCGTGATTGAGGCCAAGCTCGATCTGCACGGCATGACGCAGAGCGAGGCGCATGACGCGCTGTTGCGCTTTATCGCCTCAAGCCGCGAGCGGGGCTTAAGGTGCGTGATCGTGGTAACGGGCGTTGGCAAAGCGGGCGGGGGCGTGTTGCGCCGCGCGGTGCCGCGTTGGCTTTCAGAGGCAGGGCCACGCGAGGCGGTGATCAGCTTCGCCGCCGCCGAGCAACGCCATGGTGGCGATGGCGCGCTCTATGTGATGCTGAGGAAGAAGCGCTAGGCCTTCGCGTCAACCGCCCTTGAGCTCAAGCATGATCTCATTGCGGCGCAGGAACCAGGGCGTAAAGGGCGGGTCATAACGCGCCCAGATCGGCTCTCCGACCGCTTCAAGCTTCTCACGCGCCATCGCGGCCCTGAGCTTGGCCAGTTGTTCCTCATAGAGATCCTGTGATGATGTGCCCGAATAACGGATCGCGGCAAAGCGCTGTGCCGGCATGGCTCGAAGCGTGATGGTGGGGTCATCCGGCTTCGGCAATGTGGCAAGCGTGAAAGAACTTGGCATGACGAACTGCATCACGATGCCGCCATCGCGGCCTTGCTGCGTCACCGGCGCGGTCATGGCGATCTTCTGAGGCGTCGTGGTCACGGGCGCGGTCATCGAGATCTCCTGCGCGCCCGAATTCTTGCCGCTGATATAGTCGAACAACCGACGGAACCCGGTATTGCTGGCAGTCTCGACGTCGCCCTGCATCACCGTCTCGGCCGCGACATAGGGCGCGTAATCGCGCAGCTCGAAATCCTCGAACGCGCGGCTCACAGTATAGGTCGGCTGCTCATAGGCCGAGCTACAGCCGACGAGCGCCAAGACAAACGCAAACACGATGGCGGTCCTTTTGACCATGACGGGGCTCCGATCCTACAGGCGATATAGGTAAAACGCCCCGCCCCGGCGAGCGGATCACGAAGATTTCTTAGAATCCGCAGTGTGTGCGAGAGCTAGGGCCATTGCGGCCCGCGCATCTCGTGCGCCGTCGAGTTCCCTAACTCGTCATGCGCGGATCAAGTCGGCGCAGGCAGGACGGCGGGGCATCCAGCGGCGGCGGCGGCGGCGGTTTTCCAGTCGCTCTGGGTCCCCCGGCCAAGCCGTGGGACGACGATTTGGGAGCGGGCAAGGTTCCGCGTGATTTAAGCCGGACAGCCGTGGGTCAAGCCTGGCAATGACGAAAAGCAGAACTAAGAAGAGAGGGCCGACCTCTACAAAATAAACTTGCTCAAATCCGCGTTTTTGGCGAGTGCGCCGACATGGTCGCGCACATAGGCGGCGTCGATGTGCGCCACGGTGCCGCTTTTTTCGCTGGCATCGAAACTGACGTCTTCCAGCAGTTTTTCCATCACGGTGTGGAGCCGTCGCGCGCCGATGTTCTCGACCGAGCGATTCACCTCGGCGGCCAAATCGGCGATGGTATCGAGCGCGTCAGCCGTGATGTCGAGCGTGACCTCCTCGGTCTTCATCAGGGCGACATATTGCTTGAGCAAACTATTCTCGGGCTCGGTCAAAATGCGCTTCAGGTCATCGCGGCTGAGTGCTTTTAGCTCGACGCGGATCGGCAGGCGCCCCTGCAGCTCGGGCAACAAATCGGACGGCTTCGCGAGGTGAAACGCGCCCGAGGCGATGAAGAGAATATGATCGGTTCTCACCGTGCCGTGCTTGGTCGAGACCGGCGTGCCTTCGATCAGGGGCAATAGATCGCGCTGCACGCCCTCGCGGCTGACATCGCCGCCAATGCGGTGCTCGCCGCCACGGCCGCAAATCTTGTCGATCTCGTCGATGAACACGATGCCGTGATTCTCCACGCGCTCGATCGCGGCGCGCACCACGCGCTCATTGTCCAATAATTTGTCGCTCTCCTCGGCGATCAACAGCTCATAGGAATCGGCGACGCTGAGTTTCTTCTTTTTGGTGCGCCCGCCAAAGGCCTTGCCGAGCATATCGCCCAGATTGAGCATGCCCATCTGCGCGCCCGGCATGCCGGGCACTTCAAAGGTGGGGAGTGTCGGCGCGGAACTATCGCCGACCTCAAGCTCGATTTCTTTATCGGCGAACTCGCCCTCGCGCAGGCGCTTGCGGAATTTCGCCCGGGTCTCGGCGCTGGCGCCTTCGCCGACCAGCACGTCAAGCACGCGCTCCTCGGCGGCAAGCTCGGCCTTGGCGGCCACTTCCTTCCGCATCGAATCGCGCTGCATATGGATGCCGATTTCCAGAAGGTCGCGCACGATCTGCTCAACATCGCGGCCGACATAACCAACCTCGGTGAATTTGGTCGCTTCGACCTTGATAAACGGCGCCTGGGCCAGGCGCGCGAGGCGCCGCGCGATTTCGGTTTTGCCCACGCCGGTCGGCCCGATCATGAGAATGTTTTTCGGCATCACCTCTTCGCGCAATTCGGGCGTGAGCTGCTGGCGGCGCCAGCGATTGCGCAGCGCGATGGCGACCGCGCGCTTGGCCTCGCGCTGGCCAACGATGAAACGGTCAAGCTCGGAAACGATCTCGCGGGGGCTGAATGAACTCACGGTTTTTGCTTGTCCTATTTGGGCAGGCGTTCGATGAGGATCGAGCGATTGGTGTAGATGCAAAGGTCGGCGGCGATGCCCATGGCCTTTTGGGCGATGGTCTCGGCATCGAACGAATCGATATCGATCAAGGCGCGCGCGGCGGCCAACGCATAGGCGCCGCCCGACCCAATGCCGATCAAGCCATCCTCGGGCTCAAGCACATCGCCCATGCCGGTCAGAACGAGCGAGGTGCCCTCATCGGCGACCGCCATCATGGCTTCGAGCCGGCGCAGATAACGATCGGTGCGCCAATCCTTGGCGAGCTCGACACAGGCGCGGGTGAGTTGGGCCGGGTATTGTTCGAGCTTGGCCTCGAGCCGCTCGAAGAGGGTGAAGGCATCGGCGGTCGCGCCGGCAAAGCCCGCGATCACCGAGCCATCGCCCAAGCGCCGTACTTTGCGCGCGTTCGACTTGAGCACGATATTGCCGAGCGTGACCTGGCCATCGCCCGCGATCACCACCTCGCGGCCCTTGCGGATGGAGAGGATGGTGGTGCCGTGGGCGACGGGCGGGCGGTTTTCCGACATAGCTACTCCTGGGGGACTCCTGGGCGACACCCGGGGGTGGGCGAGGCCCTAGGATGTAGAGGGGCGGGCCGCCGCATTCAAGGTTGGTCTAGCGGACCGTAAACTACCGAAATATCTTGCACGATGTGCCTTCTGTTTCTGAAATCATAATTTACTTTTCTGAAATTATGTGCCATATATATCGAACCAAACCGGAGGAGTTTACAATGTCAGTCGGAGACGGAATCGGGAAGCGTATTCGCCAAGCGAGGCACGTTAAGGGGTTCAGCAAATCCCGGCTTGCTCGGGAGGTCGGGGTTACACCCACTGCTGTCTGGAATTGGGAAGAGAATGAGATCGCCCCGCGATTCGACACCCTCGCGAAGGTTGCATTTTGTCTTGAAGTCTCTGAGGCGTTTCTACGGACAGGCCAGACAGAGGCCGATGCTGCAATGAATTCAGGTTCAAGAACCCCGTCGATTTCTCAATTGGTCGAGGAGACCAGGGGTAAGATCGCGGAGGCCACCGGATTCCCGCTGGATCGCGTTAAGCTCCATTTAGAGCTTGTAGCGGACTGATCCATTCTCCCGCGAGGCTGGCGCGGCGGGGCGCGACTTGGTACAAGGAGCCCTCTTTAAAGCCCCGATCCGAGCGGGTGCCAACCGATTCCTGTGCCATGACCGTCACATCACGCCGGGCCCGCGTCGAGCGGGTCACCAAGGAAACCAATATTTCGGTCGAGCTCGATCTCGACGGCACCGGCCGTTATGAGATTTCGACCGGCATCGGCTTTCTCGATCACATGCTGGAGCAGCTCTCGCGCCACAGCCTGATCGACCTTGTGTGCCGCGCGAAGGGCGATCTGCACATCGATTTCCACCACACAACCGAGGATACCGGTATCGCGATTGGCGAGGCGGTCTCGCAGGCGCTTGGCGATCGGCGCGGCATCAGGCGCTATGGCGCGGCGATCATCCCGATGGATGAAACCTGCTCGCGCGTCTCGCTCGATGTGTCGAACCGGCCCTATTTGATTTGGAAGGTACGGTTCGAGCGGCCAAAGCTCGGCGAAATGGACACGGAACTGTTCAAGGAATGGTTCCAAGCCTTCGCGCAGGCCGCCGGCATTACGCTCCACATTGAAAATCTCTATGGCGAGAATGCGCATCACATCGTCGAATCCTGCTTCAAGGGGCTGGCGCGCGCGTTGCGCGAGGCAACCGAGCTCGATCAGCGGGCGCTCGCCGCGGTGCCCTCGACCAAAGGCACGCTGACCGGCTCGCTCAAGAGCTAGGTCCATGCGCCTCTACGCGATCTACCGCCCGAGCTTCGCCCGAAGCAGCGGCGTGGGTGCCGAAGGCCCCATTGACGCCACGTTGGCACGCGACCTTGTGCTGGTGCGCGAGGGCTTCGATTGGCTCGCGTTTTTCTTTGCACCCTTTCATGCCATTGGCTGCGGCGCGTGGACGGCCGCGCTCGGCACACTTGCGCTGCTGGCGGTCACCATCGGCGTGCCCGAGCTGCTCGACCTCGATCCGCTCGCGCGCGTTCTGGCCGTGCTTGGTGGGCAAATTCTCTGCGGTGTATCGGCCCATGATGTGCGGCGTCTTTCGCTCGAGGCGCGTGGTTTCACGCTGATTGATGTGATCGCCGGCGCGGATCGCGCGCACGCGCTCATCCGCTTGGCCGAGCGCCAGGTCAGCCCGCCATCGGTGCCGCCCGAAGCGCCGCATGTACCAACACGGCGGTCGCCGCCGTTCGATCTCGGCCCATCGCCGGGTTTCTGGTCATGAAGGTCGCGATCATCGATTATGGCTCGGGCAATCTGCGGTCGGCGGCAAAGGCGTTCGAACGCGCGGCGCGCGATGGTGCACGTGGCGTAGCGATCGAGGTGACGGGCGATGCCGCGGCCTTGAAAAACGCGAGCCATATCGTGCTGCCCGGCGTCGGCGCGTTCGCCGATTGTCGCGCCGGGCTCAAGCGCCTGCCCGGCCTATGGGAGGCGCTCGACGAAGCCGTGAGGCGCGAGGGCAAACCTTTTCTCGGTATCTGCGTTGGCATGCAATTGATGGCGCGCGTCGGGCGTGAACATGGCATGCATCAGGGCTTCGGTTGGATCGATGGCGAGGTGGTACGCCTCGAGCCCGACGATGCCTCGCTCAAAGTGCCGCATATGGGTTGGAACGATCTCGAGATCGCGGCGCCCAATCACCCGGTGCTGCGTGGTATTGCGAGTGGTGAACACGCCTATTTCGTGCACAGCTATCACCTCGCATTGACGGCCGGTTCGGCCACGTTGGCGAACGTCGATTATGGCGGTTCGGTCACGGCGATCGTGGGACGCGATAATATGGTGGGTACACAATTTCACCCCGAGAAAAGCCAAGCGCTCGGACTAAAACTGATCGCGAATTTTTTGGCCTGGCAGGCCTGAGGGTTGGATCGATGGCGGAACAGGAAACCAAGGCAAAAATAAGCGTCGAGAAGGTCACGACGCTCAATCGGCGTGATCTTAGCGACCTCTGCGACGCGGCGGCCGCGGCGATCATGGATGGCGCGGGCTTCGGCTGGGTGCGCGCGCCCGAGCGCGATATTTTCGAACGCTATTGGCGCGGCGTGTTGATCATTCCCGAACGCACGTTGTTTTTGGCGAAGCTCGATGATGTGGTCGCCGGCTCGATCCAATTGGTCAGTCCGCCGCGCCAGAAAGAGGCCTGGGCGCATGCCTGCTTGGTCGATACGCATTTCGTCGCGCCCTGGGCGCGCGGCCATGGTTTGGCCCGCGCTTTGCTCGAGGCCGCCATCGCCGACGCCCGTGAACGCGGCTTTGAAGTGATGAACCTCTCGGTGCGTGAAACGCAAAGCGCCGCGATCACGCTCTATGAGGGCATGAGCTTCAAACGCTGGGGCCGGCATCCCCAATATGCCAAGGTCGGCGGCGCGTTGATCGCCGGCCTCTATTATTCAAAAGACCTCTGACACGGTACGTGGTCGCACGATGATCCTGTTTCCCGCCATTGATTTGAAAGACGGCGCCTGTGTGCGCCTGGTGCAGGGCGAAATGGCGCAGGCGACCGTGTTTTCCAACGACCCCGCGCAACAGGCGCGCGACTTTCAAGCCCAAGGCTTCGAATGGCTCCATATCGTCGATCTCAATGGTGCGTTCGCGGGCCGACCGTTGAACGGCCCGGCGGTCGCGGCGGTGCTGGGCGCCATTCAGATTCCGGTTCAGCTCGGTGGTGGCATTCGCGATCTGGCGACGATCGAAGCCTGGCTCGAACACGGCGTGGCGCGCGTCATTCTCGGCACCGCGGCGGTGAAGAATCCGGACCTCGTGCGCGAAGCCTGCCGTTTGTTTCCAGACCGGATCGCGGTGGGGATCGATGCGCGCGCCGGGCTTGTCGCGGTCGAGGGCTGGGCAGAGAGTTTAACCATCACCGCGCTTGAGCTCGCCAAGGCGTTCGAAGATGCCGGCGTCGTGGCCGTTATCTATACCGACATCGAACGCGATGGCGCGCTCGAAGGCCTGAATGTCGAAGCCACGGCCGAACTCGCGCGGGCGATCAAAACGCCGGTGATCGCGTCGGGCGGGCTCTCCAGCCTCGGTGATTTGCACCGGCTCAAGGCGGTGGAATCCACCGGCATCATCGGCGTGATCTCGGGCCGCGCGCTTTATGATGGGCGGATCGACCCGGCAGAGGCGTTGCGGATCCTCAAGCATCCCTCCCCCCGAGGGAGCAAGGCTTAGGCGCGGCCATGTTGAAAATGCGCGTCATCCCCTGCTTGGATGTTCATGCCGGCCGCGTGGTCAAAGGCGTGCGCTTTGTCGATTTGAAGGACGCGGGCGATCCGGTCGAGCAGGCCACGCTCTATGACGCGCAAGGCGCGGATGAGCTCTGCTTTCTCGACATCACGGCAAGCCACGAGGCGCGCGATATTCTCTATGACGTGGTCACGCGCACCGCCGAGGCTTGTTTTATGCCATTGACTGTGGGTGGCGGCGTGCGCGTGATCGAGGATGTGAGAAAATTATTGTTGGCCGGCGCGGACAAGGTGTCGATCAACACCGAAGCGGTTCGCCGGCCTGACTTCGTCAAGGAGGCGGCCGAGAAATTCGGCAGCCAATGCATTGTGGTCGCGATCGACGCGAAGCGTGTAGGCGCGCGGTTCGAGATCTTCACCCATGGCGGGCGCAATGCGACCGGGCTCGATGCGATCGATTGGGCACGCCGCATGGTGGCGGCCGGCGCGGGCGAGTTGCTCATTACGTCCATGGACCGCGACGGCACTAAGGCGGGCTATGATATTCCGCTCACGCGCGACATTGCCGATGCGGTTCCCGTGCCGGTGATCGCGTCAGGCGGCGTCGGCACGCTCGATCACATGGTCGCCGGCATTCGCGACGGTCATGCCACCGCCGTGTTGGCGGCGTCGATTTTTCACTTCGGTACGTATTCGATCCAGCAAGCCAAACAGCACATGAAGCGCGCCGGCATTCCGGTCCGCTGAGACGTCTTTGCCAGAGGAAGGGGATCATGGCGCTGAACGATGCCCGTGGCGAACCCACCAGTAGCAGCAACCGCGCCGCGCTCGATGGTTTTGAGACGGCCGTGGCCGAGCTCAATGCCTATGTCGGTGATCCGCTCGCCACCATCAATGGCGTGATCGAGGCCGATCCCTCCTTCGTGCTCGGGCCTATATTGAAGGCACATATTCTCTCGCTCTCGACCGAGCGTGCCGCTGAACCTGAATTGAGACGTACGGTCGAAGCCGCCGAGGCGCTCGACCACAACGCCAATGCGCGCGAGCGCGGGCATATCCGCGCCGTGCGCGTCTGGCTCGATGGCCAATATCACGAGATGCCCAATCTTTTGGAAAAGGTGTTGATCGACCATCCGCGCGATCTATTGGCGCTGCAAATCGCGCATATCGGTGATTTTTTCGTCGGCGATGCGCTCAATTTGCGCGATCGCATCGCGCGCGTGCTGCCAGCGTGGGACGAACGGGTGCCGGGCTATGGCTATGCCCTCAGCATGCACGCCTTTGGCCTCGAAGAGATGGGCGATTATGGCGCGGCCGAGGCGGCGGCGAAGCGCGCCATCGCGCTAAACCCGAAGGATGCCTGGGGCATCCACGCCTTCGCCCATGTGTGCGAGATGCAGGCGCGTCACGCCGATGGCATCGCCTGGCTCGAAAGCCGGGAAAAGGATTGGGCGGCGGGTAATTTTTTTCAAATCCACAATTGGTGGCACTTGGCGCTCTATTATCTCGATCGCGGCGATGTCGCGAAGGTGCTGGCGCTCTATGATGGGCCGATTCGGAGCGGCCACTCCAAAATCGCGCTCGATATGTTGGATGCCGCGGCGCTTTTGTGGCGCCTCCATCTGCTCGATGTCGATTGCGGCGCGCGCTGGGACGAGCTTGCCACGCTTTATTCGCCATTGACCGATGATGCCTATTACGCCTTCAACGACATGCACGCGATGATGTGTTTCACCGCGACGGGGCGCGCGGCCGAGGCCGCCAAATTGCTCGCCGCGCAAGAAACCCTCGCGAGCGAATGGTCTGGCACCAATGCCATGATGACCCGTGAAATTGGCTTGCCTGTGTGTCAGGCGATCCATGCCTTCGGTCATGGTGACTATGCGACAACGGTCGATTTATTGTTGAGCCCGCGCACGAAGGCCAATCGCTTCGGCGGCAGCCATGCTCAGCGCGATGTGTTGACGCAAACGCTCATCGTCGCGGCGTTGAAAAGCGGTCAACAGCGCCTCGCGCGCGCGCTAGCCAATGAACGCATTGCGTTGAAGCCCGCGAGCGCGAGCGGTCATGGTTTTCTCGCGCGGGCTTTGGCGGCGCTCGGCGATCAGGCCGGCGCCGCGCGAGAGGAAGCAAAGGCGGCGTCGCTGCGCGGCCCGATCAAACACTAGAGAGGAACGGTCGATGGCTGGAGAAAAATCCAACGCCGCGATTTTGGACGAGCTTTATGCCGTGATCGAAAGCCGCAGAGGCGGCGACCCCGCCACCTCATACACCGCCAAATTGTTCGCCAAGGGGCGCGACCATATCGCGAAGAAATTTGGCGAGGAGGCGGTTGAGGCCGTAATTGCCGCGACCAGCCAGAGCAAGCCCGAACTCATTGCCGAAAGCGCCGACGTGTTGTTCCATTTGCTCGTGCTTTGGGCCGAGCGCGGCATCAAACCGGCCGAGGTGTTCGCCGAGCTTGCGATACGCAAAAGCCAGTCCGGGATCGAGGAAAAGAAAAACCGGAAGAATACTTAGTTCCTCGCCACCTTCGGTGGCTGGCGAGCGTTATTGAGGGAGTGCGCCAATGCCCTATGACACATCCAATATCTTCGCCCGCATTTTGCGTGGCGAGTTGCCGGCGACGAAGGTTTATGAGGATGACCATGTGCTCGCCTTCAATGACGTCGCGCCCAAGGCGCCGGTGCATGTGTTGGTGATTCCGAAGCAGCCTTTTGTCTCGATGGATGATTTTTCGCGCATTGCCGGGCCGGAGGAGGTCGGGCGCTTTTTCAAAACGGTCGGCGAGATCGCGCGCGAGCTCGGCCTGGCCGAAAACGGCTATCGGCTGATCCTCAATATCGGCGGCCATGGCGGGCAAGAAGTGCCGCACATCCATGTTCATATTCTAGGCGGCCGCCCGATCGGCCCCATGGTGATGGTGCGCTGATCCGATTTGACGAACGCGCCTCGGCGCGCTCAAACAGGCGACGCAAAAAGGAAACCCGCCATGAATGTTGCGTTGCCCACGCCTGAGGAAATTGCACACATCGCCGCGCAATGCGGCTTTCACCTGACAGCCGACGAGATCACGGCCTATCGCGGCCTCATGCCGATCTATATCGCGAGCTATAATTACGTCGATGGCCTGGCCGAGGATGAACCGCGCGTGAAATACCCGCGCGGGCGAGGGCACCGGCCAGCCGCCACCGAGAATAAATATGGCGCCTGGGCCTGGAAGGCGCGGGTTGAAGGGGCGTCGTCCGGCCCGCTCAAGGGCAAGACGGTCGCGCTGAAAGACAGCGTCATGCTCGCCGGCGTGCCGATGATGAATGGCGCGCGCCCGCTCGAAGGTTACGTGCCCGATCATGACGCGACCGTGGTTGAACGCCTGCTCAATGCTGGGGCGACCATATTGGGCAAGGCCGAGTGCGAGGCGCTTGGCCTTTCCGGCGCGAGCCACACGAGCCCTTACGGCCCGGTGCATAATCCGCGTAAATTCGCTTACTCGGCGGGTGGCTCGTCGTCCGGCTGCGCGACGCTGGTTGGGCTCGGCGAGGTGGATATGGCGCTCGGCGGCGATCAGGGCGGCTCGATCCGCATGCCGGCGTCCTATTCCGGCGTTTGCGGCATGAAGCCGACCTACGGCCTCGTGCCCTATACCGGCATCATGCCGATGGAAATCACGGTCGATCATGCCGGGCCGATCACGGCGACCGTGCGCGACAATGCGTTGATGCTCGAAGCGATCGCAGGGCCTGACGGCATCGATCCGCGCCAGCGCGATGTGATCGTGCATCCCTATGCCGCGATGCTCGAGGGCGGGGTGAAGGGCTTGCGTATCGGTGTGGTGCAGGAAGGCTTCGGTTGGCCGACTTCGGAGCCTGACGTCGATAACAGCGTGCGCCGCGCCGCCGAATCATTTCGCAAGCTTGGCGCCGATGTGCGCGAGATATCGATCCCGCTGCATCGGAATGGCATCGATATTTGGCAGCCGGTCGCGCTCGACGGCATCATGAATACCGCGATGTGGGGCGAGGGCCAGGGCGCGAGCCGCCTCGACCGCTACGCGGTCGGTCTTATGGCGCGGATGCGCGATTGGCCGAGGCGCGGCGACGAGCTGCCGCATACCGTGAAAATGATGACGGTGCTCGGCACCTACATCAAACAGCGTCACGGCCTGCACTATTACGCCAAGGCGATGAATCTGTGGGGCCGTTTGCGCGGCGCCTATGATGCGGCGCTGAACGAGTGCGATCTGCTGCTGATGCCGACGCTGCCCTTGAAGGCAACCAAGCTGCCGGCCGCCGATGCCGGGCCGGCCGAGATCGTCCGCCGCGCGCATGAGATGCTCTTGAATGTCGCGCCGTTCGACGCGAGCCATCATCCCGCGATGTCGATCCCGTGCGGCCTGAGCGACGGTCTGCCGATCGGGCTGATGCTGATCGCCAAGCATTTCGACGAGCCGACCATCTACCGCGCGGCGTTCGCCTTCGAGCAGGCCGAAGATTGGACCAAGCGATGAGCGCGAATCCGATGCGCCACCACTGTGCGGGCTGAAAGACATGGCGTTTTCGGTCAGACGGGTGCAAGGTTTGCCGCGCTTTCTATAACTAACAGAAGTCAACATCATGAGCGACGCGGCCTGCCTTCTTGTGGCTTCCACCGTTCTTGCCTGGGTCATGCTGATGTGTGCCAGCATGATCCGCAGCCGCGGCTGGACGCCAGCCGGCGCGTTGCTCGCGTTCGGCAATCGCGACAATTCGCCCCCCGCCACCGCGCTCGGCGGGCGCGCCGACCGCGCGGCGAAAAACATGATGGAGAATCTGCCGCTGTTCGCGGCTCTTCTGCTCGCAGGGTGGATGGTTGGCACGCCCGCCGAGGAATTGGCCTTGGGATCGCATTTGTTCTTCTGGGCGCGGCTCGCCTATTTCCCGGTCTATCTGATCGGCATTCCCTATGTGCGCACCGGGCTATGGGCGGTCAGCGTCGCCGGCATGGTGCTGATCATCATCAATCTCTGCTCGGTTTAGTCGGACATCGTTACGCATCCGACCGCGGACGGTCGGCCAATCGGGTGTGGCGATGACTGAGACCTCGACCACGATTCGTGGCGCCACGCGCGCGGATGATGACGCGGTTTGGCGCGTGATCGAGCCGATGATCCGCGAAGGCGAAACCTATCCCTTGCCACGCGACATGACGCGGGACGCCGGCCTCGCGCATTTTCATCAGCCGGGTCATGAGATGTTCGCGGCCGAACATGATGGCATCGTGCAGGGCACGTATTATTTACGACGCAATACCGGCGGTGGTGGCAGCCATGTGGCGAATTGCGGCTATGTCACGGCGACCGAGGCACGCGGGCTCGGCGTCGCGCGCGCGATGTGTGTGCACTCGCTCGAGCGCGCGAAGGCGCGTGGCTTTCGCGGCATGCAATTCAATTTCGTGATCAGCAAGAACGAGGCCGCCGTGCATTTGTGGCAGGCCTGCGGCTTTGCCATTGTCGGGCGCTTGCCCGGCGCGTTTCTCTCGCCCCGTCATGGCTATGTCGATGCGCTGGTGTTTTATCGGGCGTTGTAGGATGAGAGCTAGGCCATGAAGACCATCAAGATCGACCGCGCTAGTCATCTCTGCGAGCAGCCCGAGACCGGGCACAATCGCTGGCACCCCGATCTCGAGCCGCTGCTCGAGGTCGCGGAAGGCGAGGAGCTCGGGATCGAAACGCGCGATTCGAGCGACGGCTATTTGCCGGCGGGCGCGACGGTCGCCGACATGACCAAATTCTCGCCGAACGTGGTGCACCCCTTGACCGGGCCGATCGCGATCAAGGGCGCCAAGCCCGCCGATCTGTTGGAAATCGAGTTCCTCGACATCATCCCGCGGGCGCGCGGCTTCTCGGTCATCGTGCCGGGCCTGGGCTATTTGCCCGATTTGTTTTCTGAGCGTTTTTTGGTGCATTGGACGCTGAAAGATGGCGTCGCGACCTCGGCGCAAATTCCGGGTGTGCGCGTTCCCGCCGCGCCGTTCATGGGCATTTCGGGCGTCGCGCCCTCGCATGATCAGCTCGTGGCTTGGACCAAACGCGAGGCGGCGCTGATCAGGGCCGGCGGCCACGCCTTTCCGCCCAATCCTGAAGCCGCGGTGCCGGAAGGCGGGACGATCGCGACGCATGGCCTTCGCACCGTGCCGCCGCGCGAGAATGGCGGCAATTTCGACGTCAAGCAGCTGACCAAGGGCGCCAAACTGTTTCTGCCGGTCGCGGTCGAGGGTGCGTTGTTCTCAACCGGCGATGGCCATTACGCGCAAGGCGACGGCGAGGTCTGTCTGAGCGCGATCGAAATGGCCGCGACCTGCGTGGTGCGCTTCAAGCTGCACCAGGGCGCGGCGGCGCGGCGCAAGATCAAGGGGCCGATGTTCGCGCGCGATAGCTATTTCGCCGATCCGCGCATCGCCATGCCCGAGCGCTTCACCGCGACCATGGGCATGCCGATCGACGATGATGGCGTCAATCATAATGGCAATCTCAATCTCGCGACGCGCAACGCGCTTATCGCCATGATCGCGCTGTTGCAGGAGCGCGGTTTCAGCAAAGAGCAGGCTTATGTGATTTGCAGCGTCGCGGTCGACCTCAAAATCTCGAACGTGGTCGATGGGCCGAATTTCGTGGTCAGCGCCTTCCTACCCGAGGCGATCTTCGACGATTGAGCGATCGGCGCGCGCGGCAGGCTTCAGCGCGGCAACTCTATCCGTCGATACGACACGGCCTCGGCGATGTGGACGCGGCGGAGGCCATCCATGCCTTCCAGATCGGCCAGCGTGCGGGCGAGGCGCAACACGCGGTGATAACCGCGCGCGGAGAGTTTGAGCCGCTCGACCGCTTCCGAGAGCAGCGCCTTGCCCTTGTCATCGGGTTTCGCGATCTGGTCGAGCAATTCGCCCTCGGCCTCGGCATTGGTGCGCACGCGCGGCCAGGCGCCGAGCTCTTTGAAGCGCGCGGTCTGAACCTCGCGCGCTTTTGCGATGCGCGCGGCGACGAGGGCGGAGTTTTCCTTCGTCGGCGGCAGCGCAAGATCGCTGGCGGAGAGCTCACCGACCTCGACATGCTGGTCGATGCGATCATAAAGCGGGCCCGAAATGCGCGTTTGGTAATCGCCGGCGCATTTGGGTGCGCGCGTGCAAGCGCGCGAGGGGTCCGACAAATAGCCGCAGCGACACGGGTTCATCGCGGCGATCAATTGAAAGCGCGCGGGGTAGGTGACGTGCGCATTGGCGCGTGCGATCGAAACACGCCCGGCCTCGATCGGTTGGCGCAGCGCGTCCAACACCTGGCGCGGGAATTCGGGCAGCTCGTCCAAAAACAACACGCCCTTATGCGCGAGCGACACCTCGCCGGGTTTCGCGCGCAAGCCGCCGCCGACCATCGCCGGCATCGATATGCCATGATGCGGGTCGCGAAAGGGCGGGCGGCGCGTGAGCTTGCCATCGGTCAATTGCCCGGCGACCGAGGCGATCAAACTCACCTCCAGGGCCTCGGTCGGATCAAGCGGCGGCAAGAGGCCTGGCAGGCGTTGCGCCAACATGGATTTACCCGCACCGGGCGGCCCGATCATCAAGAGGTTATGCGCGCCGGCGGCCGCCACCTCGAGCGCGCGCTTGGCGCTCTCCTGGCCCTTCACATCGGCAAGGTCGGGATAGCGCGTCGCGTCATCGGCGAGCAGCGCTTTGGGCGCACCCAAAAGCTGCGTGCCTTTGAAATGATTGATCAGGGCTAGGAGCGAGGGCGCGGCGATCACCTCGGCGCCGCCGGCCCAGGCCGCCTCGCCGCCATTGCCCGCCGGGCAGATCAGACCCAGGCCCTTGGCGTGGGCGGCCATGGCCGCCGGCAATGCGCCGGCAACCGGGATCAACGCGCCGTCCAGGCCCAGGTCACCCAGCGCGGCATAGCCCGCGATTTCCTCTTCGGGCAAAACGGCCATGGCGGTCAAGAGACCAAGCGCGATCGGCAGGTCGTAATGGCTGCCCTCTTTCAAAATATCGGCCGGCGCGAGATTGACCGTGATGCGCCGCGTCGGCAGCGAAAGCCCGAGCGCCGAAATCGCCGCGCGCACGCGTTCGCGCGATTCGCCAACCGCCTTGTCGGGCAGGCTGACCACCATGAAATTCGGCATGCCGGCGCCGATGTGGACCTGCACGTCAACCGGCTCGGCCTCGATGCCGATGAAGGCGACGGTGTTGATATGCGCGACCATGGCGGCCTCAAATTTCGGCGCGCGCCGCTCAGGTGCGGTGCGCGGTCAAGCCCGTGTCGCGATAATAGATTTGGCGTTGCTGCTCTTCCGCCCGGGCGTGAAAGGCGACCGCCTCGTCATCGAAATCGCCTTTAGGCAACGGCTCGTGCGTGAAATGGTTGTAGCGGTCAACGCCCCGCACCAGCGCCGCGCTATCCCACGCGGAGAGGGTCTGGCGCGTCTCGGGCGGGATATAGCGCAGGACGATCGCGATGCGCCGGTCGTCGCTCTGGTTGGGCGGCGAGCTATGCGCGATGCCAAAGGCGAAGAGCGCCGCCTCGCCGGTGTCGAGCGTGATATCGACGGCCTTCGCTTCATCGACCGTCACCGCGATCTCCTGGCCGCGCGTCAGCATGTTGTCCTGATGGAAGGTGTCCTTGTGCGGCAGAGTCGGCCCGACATGCGTGCCGAGCACGAGCCGCATACAGCCGCTCATGACCGTCGCGGGCGATAACGCGATCCACACGCTCACGAGCTTTTTGGTGTCGAGGCCCCAATAATTATTGTCCTGGTGCCATGAGACGAAATTGGCCGAGCGCGGCTCCTTGATGAACCAATTGGTGTTCCAACACAGAATGTCGGGGCCGATCAAATCCTCGACCATGTCGAGAATGGCAGGCGCGCGAATCAGATCGGCCAGCCATTTGAATAAGAGGTGGCTCTTGAACCGATAGGCGCCCTTGAGCGCCCCGCCGTGCGCGGCCTCGAAGGCTTCGAGGTGTTGGCGATAGGACAAGGCCGTGGTCGCGTCGAGCGCGCGGATCGGGAAGATCACGCCGTCGCGCCGATATTGCTCAATCGCTTGAGGCGCCAGGCTCCGGGGCATGGCTTGCTCCCTGCTGTGGCCATCATCATGCCGCGCCGGCCCCGCCCCGTCGAGGGGTAGGGCGGTTGGTCACGGTCAGTTGGACCGGCCTCATCCTTCGACAAGCTCAGGATGAGGCCTAAACTAAGGACCTCATGCTGAGCTTGTCGAAGCATGAGTCCAAACCGATCCAGGGCCCTAAACGAACAAGGACGGGTTGATTTTCAGGCCGCGGTCGCGGCAATAGCTCGTGTAGTGGTTGATCATCCAGAAGACGTCGAGCACGAGCGTCAATTGATCGGCCTCGTCGAAAAATTCGAGCGCGCCTTGAATGCGGAAATAGGTCTTCATGCCGGGCTCGGCCACGAGCGTGTGGATCACGCCCGGGCTCTCATGAATGAAGCTGCCGGGCCTGGCCACCCAATCATATTCCAAATAGCGCCAGCTGCCCTCCAGCACGAGCCCATCGACCGGCCCCCGGTGGCGATGGCGGCCGATCATGCCGCCATCCGGCACATAGGTGATGTTGGTGAAGGCGTTGTTGCGCACGTCGAAACTGAGGTGGCGCACAAAGACGCCGGGGAAGATCGGCATCATCAGGCCGTCATTGCCATCGGGCGCGATGTGCACGTCGGGCTGGCCATAGGCCTGAGTGATGCGCGCGATCTCGTCGCCGGCGAATGCCGCCGTGGGTTCCGGTGTGGTTGTCATGCGCGAACGCCGCCCGCGCGTTTTTGCGTCTTGCGCCGGTTTTCGATCGCGTCCCACACCTTGGCGGCGAGGTTGGTGCCATCGAAGCGCGAGATTTCCTGAATGCCGGTCGGCGAGGTGACGTTGATCTCGGTCAGATAATCGCCGATCACGTCGATGCCGACGAAAACAAGCCCGCGTGATTTCAGCGCCGGACCGATCGCCGCGCAAATATCGTGATCCCGCCGCGTCAGCTTGGCGGGCTCGGCCCTGGCGCCGACATGAAGATTGGCGCGCGCCTCGCCCAGCGGCGGCACGCGCATGACCGCGCCAACCGGCTCGCCATCGACCAGAATGATGCGCTTGTCACCCTGGCGCACCGCCGGTACATAACGCTGCACGATGATCGGCTCGCGCGAGCGGCTGGTGAACATTTCGATCAGCGCGTTTAGATTCTCATCATCGGGCATGATGTGAAACACGCCGGCGCCACCATTGCCGAACAAGGGCTTGACCACGATGTCTTTATGAACGGCGCGGAATTCATGGATCAGCGATGGATCAGCGGTAATCAAGGTCGGCGGCATCAGGTCGGAAAAATGGGTGACGTAGAGCTTCTCGGGCGCGTTCCGGACATGCACGGGATCGTTTATCACGAGCGTCGTGCGTTTGACGTGCTCCAACAAATGCGTCGCGGTGATATAGGCCATATCGAAGGGCGGGTCCTGACGCATCAGGATCACATCGAAGGTCTCAAGCTCGATCACGCGCGGCGCGCCGAGCGTGAAATGATCGCCCTTCACGCGGCGTACTTCGAGCGGGTGAGCGCGCGCCACGACGCGACCTTCCCGGAGTGCCAGCGCACTCGGCAAATAGTGGTACAGCAAATGGCCGCGCGCGGTCGCTTCAAGCGCCAGCGCGAAGGTCGAATCGCCGTCGATATTGATGGAGTCCATCGGATCCATCTGAATAGCAATTGCGAGGCTCATGTCAGTTCAGGCTCCCCTTCAGGCGCTTCAAGAGCGCCGCAGCCTTTTCGGCTTCTTTGGTTTCAGGCGCGAGCGACAGAAATTTTTCGAGCGCCGTCATGGCGTGACGAATATTGCCGACATGGGCCTCCACCATGCCGAGCTCGCGCCAGGTCTCGGGCGTGTCGGGCGCGATCATCGTCATGCGTTTCAAAATCGTCGCGGCGCGCGGCGGATCGCTGTTCTGTAGCGCGCGCGCTTTGAGGTTGTTCTGAAGGCGCAGCAGAATGTCTCGATTGGAGATCGCGGCATAGTGCTTCGGCCCAAGCTCGGCTGCGGCACCCTGAAATTGCTTCAACAAATCGCGCAAATGACCGGCCTCAAGCGGTTGGCCCGCGTGGAACGGATCGACAATCAGACGCCGCGCCTCGAAATCGAGCCTGACCAAAAAATGGCCGGGAAAGGCGAGACCCGCGATCGGCCAACCTTGCGCATTGGCGAGGTGAATATAGAGAATCCCGAGGCTCACCGGCAGGCCGACCCGGCGGTCGATCACGCGGATCAGATTAGCATTGTCCGGGTCATCATAGGATTCAGTATCGCCGCCATAACCAAAGCGGCGATAGAGCACATCATTGATGTTTTGGGCGCGGGCATCAATGCGTTCCGCCTCGGTGCCGATCGATTCAGCGACCGCCTCAACCAACACCGCCAAATGAGCCCGATAGGGTGCGAGATCAACCGACGGTTTGTCGAGCGCGCCGAGGAGAAGCGCCGCTTCGGCGAGATCGATCGAATCGGCGGGCAATTTTCCAATTTCAGTGAGCGCGGCCTCGATGGCGGCGATACCCCTCACGGTTTTTTCGTCCGCGATGGATCGTCCTTGGTGATGACGTGGCTAACCACTTCGACGACGTTGGGCACCTCGCGGGCGATCGCGATCACGCGATCAATCTCTTTTTGATTCTGCGCGATGCCCATCAGGTAGATCGTGCCATTCACGGTCTCGACGCTGTAATTGATCGACTGCACGTCCTTCGCAAATAACATTTTGGTTTTGAGCTGCGTGGAAATCCAGGTGTCCTTGGCATAATCGACTACGCCGCCTTGATCGGTCACCTGAATTTCGTTGATCACCTCGCGCACGCCGACGGCGCGCCAGGCGAGCTTGGTTGCGGTGATGCGATGTTCGGGTTTTTCGACCGAACCTTTCAACAACACACGGCCTTCGACCACGCTAAAGCTGATATCGTTGTAAAGGGCAAGACTCTCATCGAGGAATAGTTTGTTCAAGGTGGTCCGTATGGTCAGATCATCGACTGCCTCGCCGACCGAACGTTCCTGCGCAACCACCGAGACACCGGTTGCCGCCGCGCCAACCGCAGCCACAACGCAGCCGCTGAGCGCCATCACAAGGAGAAGCGGCACTGCCAGTCGCATGGCGACGACATTGAGCGGAAGATTTTGAAGGGCGGGCAATCGTCTATTGGTCATAATTGGCTCCGTGTTGACGTTAGGGCCGCTCTGGGCGCCAGGCATCTTTGAGATAACGTGGCAGGCGCCACGGGCGAAGGACCATGACGTCGAATCGTGGCGAAACTTTGCTCCATTCGGGGTGCGCCGACAAGAACGCGGCGGTCGCGCGCTCGATCCGCCGTTGTTTGGCGGCGCCGACCGATTCTAGCGCGGACCCATAATCGACGCGCGCTTTGACCTCGATAATGGCCAGGGTCGCGCCACGCGAGGCGATCAAATCGATCTCACCCGCCTTTACACGATAGCGTCGCTCCAGCACGCGCCAGCCAAAGGATTGCAGCCAGAGCACGGCAAGCGCCTCGGCGCGCACGCCCCAGCGCTCAGCTTGCACGCGTTTAGCTTTCTTCATCCGGGTCTCGGGAAAATTTGAGCGCGCGGGCATAGAGCACGCGGCGGGGCAAACCGGTTTCGGCGGCAAGCTCGGCCGCGGCCTCGCGCACGCTGGAATTTTTGAGCAAGTCGCGGAGCCGCGATTCGATTGCCTCGTCCGAGATCGCAAATTTGGTTTCGCCGGGCGGGCCGATCACCACGACGAGCTCACCCTTGGGCGCGCCCGCCTCGGCATAGTGGACGGCGAGCGCAGGGAGTGTGTCGCGCCGCACTTCTTCGAAGCGCTTGGTCAGCTCCCGCGCGACAGCGGCGCTGCGCGGCCCAAGCACGGTCGCCATGTCGGCCAAGCTCTCGGCCAGACGATGCGGCGCTTCATAGACGATCAGCGTGGCGTTGATGGGGGCGAGCTCGGTTAGTGCGGTCCGCCGCGCCGCGCCGCGCGCCGGCAAAAAACCAGCAAAGAAAAAGCGATCGCTCGGTAAGCCCGAGAGTGTCAGGGCGGCTAGCACGGCGCTTGGGCCCGGGCAGGTCGAAACCGCAATGCCGGCTTCGAGCGCCGCCGTGACCAGTTTATAGCCAGGGTCGGCGATCAAGGGCGTGCCGGCATCCGAAACCAGGGCGATCCGCGCGCCGGCCCGCATTTTTTCGATCAGGCCCGGGCGGGCGCGTTCGGCGTTGTGTTCGTGATAGGCCGTGGTTTTTGTGGCAATGCCGTGACGGGCAAGCAAAACACTCGTGGTCCGGGTGTCCTCGCACGCGATCAAATCGACCCCGCTCAAGGTTTCGATCGCCCTCAGCGTGATATCGCCCAGATTGCCGATCGGCGTGGCCACGATATGAAGGCCAGGGCCTGGCCGCGAGCCGGGTTTACTTCCCCCCGAGTCGTCACTACGCTCATTGTCGTCCTCAGGCGTTCGGGGCATCGATCAAAAGCAGCCCATAGCCATTATTCCTGTCATGTTTTTTTCTCGCGAGACCTTGTCGATCGTACACGTGTTAAGCCCAATGCGCCGCGTCGTCATCGCGCTTGCGCTTGGTCTCCTGGCCGCGGCGTGCACGCCGCCGAGCCTACCAACCCTAGCGCCGCCGAACCAACAAGAGAGCGCGACCACGCCGGAACCTGTGATCGAGCGCAGTCCCAGCCTTAGCAGCGAGCCGGTGGTCGAGCAATCGGTCGCGGCGCTACCGCCAACGGATGAAACCGCGCTGCCGCCGGTCGAAACGGTCTGGCCGGAGGTCAAAGTGGGTCTCCTTGTGCCGCTTTCGGGCAAACACAAATCGGAGGGTCGGGGGCTGCTCGATGCCGCGCAATTGGCGTTGTTCGATGCGAGCGATGAACGCTTCACGCTTTTGCCGGTCGATACGGGCGGCACAGCCAATGGGGCCGCCAGCGCCGCCGCGCGTGTGATCGAGGCTGGCGCCAGCCTGGTGCTTGGCCCGCTTTTTGGCGAAGAGGCGTTGGCGGTCGCGCCGGTCGCCCAATCGCGCGGCATCAATGTGGTGTCGTTTTCCAACAACCCGAATGCGGCGCGTGACGGCGTTTATTTGCTCGGGCCTTTGGCCAGCCAGCAAATTTCCCGCCTGATCGGTCATGCGCAGGCGAGCGGCCTAAAGCGTTTCGCCGTGTTGGCGCCCGATGATGGCTATGGCCGGCTGGTCGCGGGGCTGACGCAGGAGGCCGTAAGTCGCGTGGGCGCGGTGATGGGCCCAGTACAGTTCTATCCGCCGACCGTCGGGCCTGAGCAAATAAGTCAGATCGTGCGTTCACTGGCCGAAAGCGGCCCGTTCGATGCGCTCGTTCTGCCGGATGCCGGGATCAGACTGCTTCGTCTTTTGCCGGTTTTGGCGGTACAGGGTTTGACCGCGCCGCGCGTGAAATTGCTCGGCACCGGTTTGTGGGATGATCGAAGCCTGCACACCGAGCCGGCCTTGCTGGGTGGCTGGTATGTAAGCGCGCAACCCGAGGGGCGCGCGACCTTCCGTCAGCGCTTCAAGGCGGTTTATGGCTATGAGCCGCATCGCCTTGCCTCGCTTGGCTATGACGCGGCGGCGCTCGCCATATTGTTGGCGCAAACGCCATCGGGCGCGGATTTCAGCGCCAAGTCTTTGCTCGATCAACGCGGCTTCTTTGGCACGGAGGGCGTCTTCCGCTTTTCGCCTAATGGCACGGCGGAACGCGGCTTGGCGGTGATCGAGATCGGCGCCGCCGGCACGCTTCAAGTCGCGAGTCCGGCGCCAACACGTTTCCCGAGTAGCGCGACCGCGGGCGGTGCGGCGCCCGAGTCAAACTCAGGCCAATAATTTTCTCGTCAAGGTGCTTAAGACCGCGCGGCCCTGTCGCGTGGTGCTCAACCGTTGATCGCTCTCGATCAGAAAATCACCCTCGATCAGAGGCGCGCGCGTCGATGGTGGGCAGAGTTCATCAAGGGTCAGGCTGGTGCGTCGCGCGAAGGCTTTAAGATCGAGGCCTTCTTCCAACCGAAGCGACATCATCAACATCTCCTCGGCCCGTTCGCGCGGCGTCAATTCGGTCACCTCGGCGCTGCCTTCGCCTTTTTGCTCGACGGTCTCAAGCCAAGTTTCGGGTTTGGCATGGCAGCGCGTTGCGACCGCGCGTCCATCGTGCCGCACCAAACGGCCATGGGCACCGGGCCCGATGCCGGCATAATCCTGATAACGCCAATAGGCCAGGTTATGGCGCGATTCCTGGGCGAGCGCCGCGTGGTTCGACACCTCATAGGCCTTTAGCCCGGCGGCCTCGGTCAGGGTTTGCGTCAGCTCAAAAAGATCGAACGCGGTGTCGTCATCAGGCGGGGTGAACGCGCCGTCGCGCACCAGCGCGTGAAAGGGCGTGCCCTTCTCAATGGTGAGCTGATAGAGCGAGAGGTGGCCGCGCGCGAGCGATAACGCTTGGGTTAGTTCCGCCCGCCATTCGGCGGTGCTTTGGCCCGGCCGCGCATAAATCAAATCGAACGAAACGCGCTCGAACAAGGATTGCGCAATCTCGACCGCTTGAATCGCATCGCGCGCGCCATGTTGGCGGCCGAGGAAGCGAAGCGCGTCATCGTTCAGCGCCTGCACGCCGAGCGAGACGCGATTGACCCCGGCATCGCGAAACGCGGCGAGGCGCGAGGTTTCAACCGAGGTTGGGTTGGCCTCGAGCGTGATCTCAAGATCGTCGGCGGGAATGAATCGATGGCGTGCCGCATCGATCAAGGCGGCGACGGTTTCGGGCGGCATGAGCGAGGGCGTGCCCCCGCCGAAAAAAATTGTCTCAAGCCGGCGCGGGCCGAGCGATCGCGCGGTTGTCTCGAGCTCGGCGAGCAACGCGTTGCGCCAGCGTGTTTGATCGACCGTGTCGCGCACATGGCTGTTGAAGTCGCAATAGGGGCACTTCGATTTGCAGAAGGGCCAGTGCACATAGAGCGACAAAGGTTCAAGGTTTGCCGTCAAAACAAGCCTCGATCAATAGGGCGAAGGCGCGCGCGCGATGGCTGATCGCGTGTTTCGCGTCGGGGTGCATTTCGCCAAAGGTGATGGCGTGGTCCTCGGCGATGAAGATCGGGTCATAACCAAAACCCTGGTCGCCACGCGGGGGAAAAACCAGCCCGCCCTGGATGATGCCTTCGAAGCTCTCGCAATGACCATCGGGCCAGGCGAGCGACAGCGCACAGACGAAATGGGCCTTCTGCCCGCTCGGCGCAAGGCCGCGCGCCCTCAATTCGCGTTCGACGCGCGCCATCGCCAGGTTGAAATCCTTGGCTGGCCCAGCCCAGCGCGCGGAATAAAGCCCGGGCGCGCCATCCAATGCCGGCACGACCAGGCCTGAATCATCGGACAACGCGGGGAGCCTGGCGCCGATCGCCGCCGCGCGCGCCTTCAATTCGGCATTGGCGATGAAGGTCGTGCCGGTTTCCTCGGGCTCGGGCAGGCCAAGCGCACCGGAGGAGATAGCATCGACGCGAAAGGGCGCCAACAGCGCCGTGATCTCGCGCACCTTGCCCTGGTTGTGACTCGCAATAACGAGCGTCTCACCATCGAAATGACGGGCTGATCGAGACACTTTCGTCATGCCCGGGCCGCCGGCGCGCAAGCCCGGCGTGACCCGGGCATCCAGGCCCAACAAGACTGGATGGCCGGGTCTGGGCCCGGCCTTGACGAACTGGGATAGGGTTGAGTTCGCGTCATGCGGCTCAGGGCTCGAGCTTGAGTGCCTTGCGCTGCAATTCGGTCAGGGTCAAAATACCGTGGCGGGCGAGTTTCATGAGGTTGAGCAATTGGGCCTGGGAAAACGGTGCGCGCTCCGCCGTGCCTTGAATCTCGACAATGCCGCCCGCGCGCGTGAATACGAAATTGGCATCGGCCTCGGCGGTTGAATCCTCTTGGTAGTCGAGGTCCAGCACGGCCTCGCCGCCGACCAACCCGCACGATACCGCCGCCACTTGGTCGGTGAACGGCAAAGCGCCGATCTGGCCGTTCTGCAATAGTTTTTCGGTGGCGAGATGAAGCGCCACGAAGGCGCCGCTGATCGCTGCGGTGCGCGTGCCGCCATCGGCCTGGATCACGTCGCAATCGAGGATGATCTGGCGCTCGCCCAGCACTGAAAGGTCGGTCACGGCGCGGAGCGAACGGCCGATCAGGCGTTGAATTTCCTGTGTGCGCCCGCCTTGGCGGCCGCGCGCGGCCTCGCGGTCGCTGCGCGAGCCGGTCGAGCGCGGCAACATGCCGTATTCGGCGGTGACCCAACCGCGCCCGGTATTGCGCAAAAAGGGCGGGACACGCTCCTCAACGCTCGCGGTGCAGAGCACCTTGGTATCGCCAAAGGAGACCAGGCAGGAGCCCTCGGCATGTTTATTGACGCCGGTTTCAAGGCTAATGGGGCGCATTTCGTCTTCACGCCGGCCGGAAGGTCGCATGGCTCTATCCCTTTTCGCTCGTTCGGCCACGCTCTTACGCGTCAAACCGCCGGCTCGCAACGTTGACGTGCCAGGGGGGCGTCACTACATTCCATTGGTATTCCCCACCAGCGGCGTGAGCCGTTGATCTGGCGCGAATTTTAGCACCAAACCCATGGCCCAAGACCTCAACGATCGGTCCCGCGACGTGCTTCGACGGCTTGTCGAAGCCTATATGGAAACCGGCCAACCGGTGGGCTCGCGCACGCTTGCCCGGAAACTCACCGTCCCACTTTCGCCGGCGACGATCCGAAATGTGATGGCGGATCTGGAGGATGCCGGGCTGCTTTTCGCGCCCCACACCTCGGCCGGGCGCCTGCCGACCCAGCTTGGCCTCAGGCTGTTCGTCGACGGTTTGCTTGAGCTCGGTGCGCTGACCGATTCCGAGCGCGCCAGCATTGACGGCAAATGCCAGGCGGCCGGACGCACGCTCGATGAGCTGTTGACCGAGGCGAGCGAGACGCTTTCGGGCCTCTCGCGCTGCGCCAGCCTGGTTTTGGCGCCGAAATCCGATTTGCCGTTCCGCCAGGTTGAATTTGTCAGCCTCGGCCCGGGCCGCGCCCTCGTCGTGATGGTGATGGAAAGCGGCATCGTCGAAAACCGGGTGATCGACGTACCGGCCGGCATGACGCAATCGCATCTGGTCGAGGCGACCAATTTCCTCAACGCCCGTCTGGCTGGCCGCACGCTCGTGGATGCGATCGGTGAAATTCGCCGCGACCTCGATGGCCAACGGGCGCAACTCGATTCGCTTGCCGCTAAGATCGTTGAAGCCGGCATCGCGACCTGGTCGGGGCAGGATCGATCGGGCGCGTTGATCGTGCGCGGCGAAGCCAATCTGCTCGACGACATCACCGTGGTCGAAGACCTTGAGCGCATCCGCGCGCTCTATGAGACGCTCGAATCGCGCGCCGGCCTGGTCACCCTGCTTGAGAGCGCGCGCGAGGCCGAGGGCGTGAAGATCTTCATCGGGGCCGAGAGCACGCTCTTCGGCAATACCGAATGCTCGCTTGTGGTCGCGCCCTTACGCGGCAATGGCACAAGGTTTGTCGGTGCAATCGGCGTGATTGGTCCGACGCGCCTCAATTATGCCCGCATTATTCCCATGGTTAGCCACACGGCCGCCGTGATCGGCCGGCTTTTGCGCTGATCCGACCCCGATTTAGCCGATAAATGGACTTTCAGAGGACGATATGATCGACGATCCGCGAACGAACGGCGGCGAAGAATCACCCGCTAATGACGACCGAAGTGCCCAATCCGACGCGCGGGAGGGAACACCCGACCTGGCCCAAGAAGTCGCCACTCTCAAGGATCAGCTGCTGCGCACGCTGGCCGAGCTTGAAAACACCCGCCGGCGGGCTCGCAAAGAGGTCGATGACGCCTCTAAATTCGCGGTCGCCGGCTTTTCGCGGGAGGTTTTGGGTGTGGCGGACAATCTGGCGCGGGCCTTGTCGAGTGTGCCGGCCGAAGCGCTCGGCGCCGACGAGCGCTTGGCCGCCCTGCACCAGGGCGTCGAAATTACCGGGCGCGAGCTTGCGGCCGTGCTCGACCGTCAGGGCATCAAGCGGGTTGACCCCGCCGGTGAGCGATTTGACGCCAATTTGCATCAGGCGATGCTCGAAGTGCCAAGCCAAGATCATCCGCCGGGCACGGTCGTCCAGGTGTTGCAAGTCGGCTATACCATCGCCGGCCGGTTGCTTCGCCCGGCGCTGGTCGCGGTCGCCAAGCCGGCCCCGTCCGGCGAGCCGGAGGCGGATGAGGGCCGCGGCGGCCGGATCGATACCCAGGTTTAGGGGCGCGTGTGGCCGAATTCCAACGCGTGTGGCGGATTACGCTCGGTCTGTCCTTGCGGGCGGCGAATCTGCTCCCATATAACGGCTCGAACACTTGGTCCGCGTGGTTAAGCGCGCGGTAATAAATGGGGGCACGGGCGGTGCCGTTTGGGCCGCCTCATGCCTGCTAGAAGGTAGGAACAGATGAGCAAGATTATCGGTATCGATCTCGGCACAACGAATTCCTGCGTTGCCGTGATGGAAGGCAAGACCGCGCGGGTCATCGAAAATGCCGAGGGCATGCGAACGACGCCCTCGATCGTCGCCTTCACGCAAGACGGCGAGCGGCTGGTCGGTCAATCGGCCAAGCGCCAAGCGGTGACCAATCCGGAAAACACCATCTTCGCCATCAAGCGGTTGATCGGGCGCACCTTCAAGGACCCGATGACCCAGAAGGACATCAAGATGGTGCCCTATCGCATAGCGCAAAATTCGAATGGCGATGCCTGGGTCTCCGCGCGTGGCCAGGAATATTCGCCGAGCCAAATCTCCGCCTTCACGCTTATGAAGATGAAGGAAACCGCGGAGGCTTTCCTCGGCGAAACGGTCGATAAAGCGGTCATCACCGTGCCCGCCTATTTCAACGACGCGCAGCGCCAAGCAACCAAGGACGCCGGGCAGATCGCCGGGCTCGAAGTGGTGCGCATCATCAACGAGCCGACCGCGGCGGCCCTTGCCTATGGCATGGATAAAAAGAAAACCGGCACGGTCGCGGTTTATGATTTGGGCGGCGGCACGTTCGACGTCTCCGTGCTTGAGATCGGCGATGGCGTGTTCGAGGTGAAGTCGACCAATGGCGATACGTTCCTTGGCGGCGAAGACTTCGATATGCGGCTCCTCAATTATCTCGCCGAAGAATTCAAGAAGGAAACCGGCATCGATTTGCGCGGTGATCGGCTCGCGCTGCAACGCCTGAAAGAATCGGCGGAAAAAGCCAAGATCGAACTCTCCAGCGCGATGCAGACCGAGATCAATCTGCCGTTCATCACGGCCGATCAATCCGGGCCGAAGCACCTGAATATGAAGCTGACGCGCGCCAAGCTCGAGGCGCTGGTCGATGATCTGATTCAAAAAACCATCGACCCCTGCCGCGCGGCGTTGAAGGATGCCGGCCTGACCGCCGGTGAGATCGACGAGGTGATTCTGGTCGGCGGCATGACGCGCATGCCTAAAATCATCGAGACCGTGAAAACGTTCTTCGGTCGCGAGCCGCACAAGGGCGTCAATGCCGATGAGGTGGTGGCGATCGGCGCGGCGATTCAGGCGGGCGTGTTGCAAGGCGATGTCAAAGACGTGCTGCTCTTGGACGTCACGCCGCTTTCGCTCGGCATTGAAACCCTGGGCGGGGTGTTCACACGCTTGATCGAACGCAACACCACGATCCCGACCAAGAAAAGCCAGGTTTTCTCAACCGCCGAAGATGGTCAAACCGCGGTGACGATCCGCGTGTTCCAAGGCGAGCGCGAAATGGCGAGCGACAACAAACTGCTCGGCCAATTCGATTTGCTCGGCATTCCACCATCGCCGCGCGGCATGCCGCAGATCGCAGTGACGTTCGATATCGATGCCAATGGCATTGTCAGCGTATCGGCGCGCGACAAGGCAACCGCCAAGGAACAACAAATCCGCATTCAGGCCTCGGGCGGCCTGTCGGACGATGATATCAAGCGCATGGTCAAGGATGCCGAGGCGCATGCCGAGGAAGACAAGAAGCGGAAAGAGTTGGTTGAAGCGCGCAATCATGGCGAAGGGTTGGCGCATTCGTCCGAACGCAATTTGAAGGAACATGGCGACAAGATCGGCGCCGCCGAGCGTGGCCAGATCGAGGGCGATATTCAGGCGCTGCGCGATGCGATGAAGGGCGAAAACGTCGAGGCGATCAAGAGCAAGACCGAGCAACTCGGCCAATCCTCGATGAAGCTTGGCGAGGCGGTCTATAAGGCGAGTCAGGAGGAAGCGGCTGGTGGCGGCGCAAGCGATTCGGGCGGCGCCAACGGTTCTGACACGCATGAGCCGAGCGGGAACGCGCCTGAGGAAGGCGTTGTCGACGCCCAGTTTGAAGAGGTCAAGGACGACGAGAAGAAAAAAGGCGCGCGCTAATCGGGCCGCCATTCCTTTGATTGATACCGGGCTTCAATTGACCGCGTCGCGTTGCGCTTTCTTGCGTGCGCGCTGCGGCGCGGCCTGATTCCAAGACCTCAAGGGTCGGAGACGCGGGTTTATGGCGAGCAAGGATTATTACGAACGGCTCGGCGTTTCGCGCGAAGCCAATCTTGACGACATCAAGAAGGCGTTTCGCAAGCTCGCCATGCAACATCACCCGGACCGCAATCCGGGCGACAAAGCGGCCGAGCAGCACTTCAAGGAATATAACGAGGCCTATGCGGTGCTGTCCGACAAGGACAAGCGTGCGCGATACGACCAAATGGGCCATGCCGCGTTCGAAGCCGGTGCCTCTGGCGGTGCCGGCGCCAGCGGCGATTTCCGCTCGAGCTTCGCCGATGTGTTCGACGATTTGTTCGGCGAGTTCATGGGGCAGCGGCGCGGCGGGCGGCGCGGCCCGGCGCGCGGCGCCGATCTTCGTTACAACCTCGAAATTTCGCTCGAAGAAGCGTTTGCCGGCAAAAAGGTACGTATTCGTGTGCCAGCCTCGGCGGCGTGCGAGCCCTGTCGCGGCACCGGCGCCAAAGCCGGCGTCAAACCGATCACCTGCGGCACGTGCGGCGGCGCCGGCAAGGTGCGTGCGCAACAAGGCTTCTTCACGATCGAGCGCACCTGCCCAACCTGCCAAGGCGCGGGCGAGATCATTTCCAACCCGTGCGAGGTGTGCCGCGGCCAAGGGCGCGTGCAAAAGGAAAAGCATCTCTCGGTCGATATACCGGCGGGCGTCGAAAACGGCACGCGCATTCGCCTGGCCGATGAAGGCGAGGCCGGCGCACGCGGCGCACCGCAAGGCGATCTCTATATTTTCCTGACCGTTACGCCGCACCAATTCTTCAAGCGCGATGCGCTGAACGTTTATTGCCGCGTGCCGATCCCGATGACCACGGCGGCGCTTGGCGGCACGATCGAAGTGCCCGCCCTCGGTGGCTCACGCGCACGCCTCACCATGCCGGCCGGCACCCAATCGGGTCATCAATTCCGCCTGCGCGGCAAGGGCATGCCGGCGCTGCGCGGCGCCGGGCAGGGTGATCTCTATATCGAGGTCAAGGTCGAGACGCCGGTCAACCTCAACAAGCGTCAACGCGAATTGCTGGAGGAATTCCAGAAGGCCGGCACACGCTCAACAAGCCCAGAATCCGAAGGCTTCTTTTCCAAGATGAAGGAGCTTTGGCAGGATATGAAGGAGTAACCGCGATGGCTTCCGATTTTCTGATCGGCGTCACTGGCGCGGCGGGGCGCATGGGCGCCATGCTGATGCGTGAAATCATCGCGACGGAAGGCTGCGCCCTTGTCGGTGCGACCGAGGCGCAGGGTCACGCCGCGATCGGGCGCGATGCCGGTACCTTTGCGGGCGTCGCTTCGCTCGGCATTGCGGTCAGTGACGACGCCGAGAAACTCTTCGGTCTGGCCGATGCGGTGCTCGATTTTACCATACCGACCGCGAGCACCGCTCACGCCGCGATGGCGGCCAAAGCCGGAAAGATTCTGGTCATCGGCACGACGGGGCTTGAACCCGCCGATCTCAGCGCGATCAACGCGGCGGCCAAGAAATGCGCCATCATTCAGTCGCCCAATATGAGCGTGAGCGTAACCTTGATGATGGCGTTGACCGAGCGCATCGCGGGCGTGCTTGGCGATGAATACGACATCGAGATCGTCGAAATGCACCACCGTCAAAAAGTCGACGCGCCGTCGGGTACGGCGCTCGGGCTTGGCCGCGCGGCCGCGCGCGGGCGCGGTGTGAACTTCGACGACGTCGCGGTGCGCGCGCGCGATGGTCAGACCGGGCCGCGCAAGCGCGGCGCGATCGGCCATGCCACGCTCAGGGGCGGCGATGTGGTTGGCGATCATACGGTGATGTTCGCCGCCGATGGCGAGCGCTTCGAGCTAACCCACAAGGCATCGAGCCGGCAAACCTACGCGCGCGGTGCGGTGCGCGCAGCGCTTTGGGCGCGCGACAAGCCGCACGGGCTTTATTCGATGGCCGATGTGGTCGGTTTCAAATAGCGGGGTGTCGGCACGCTTTAAGCGCTGATTTAAGCGCGTTTGAGAACTCCAGCCGTTCCTCGGGTGAGAGGAAGGCACCAAGCTCGACACAATCGCCATGCGAGGCCAAGCAGAGCCTCGATTGAGGCTCGAGCGGCTCGTCGAGCTCAACCCGCACCCAAAAAGGATTGAAATGCCATTCGCTGCGTTGGCCGCGCGCGGTTACGCGCCGCAAGACCAGAGCATCGGGGTTTAGTTGCACGATCTCGGTCAATCGCCCGGCGCGATAATTCCAGCGGAAAGCGAGATAGAGCAGCGCGATATCAAGACCGAAAAAGCCGAAGACGGGCCAAGCGCCTTGCAACGCGAAGAACACGCCAAGGCCGGTCGATACCATGACGACCGCCGCCATCACCGCCCAAAAGCCGGCACTCGGCAGCGAGCGGTTCGGCGTCAAAACCGCGTTGAACAGGTAGAGATTCTCTGGTTCAGTTTGCAATTGGCCAACCGATTGAGCCGTCATTTCATGGCTCAACGGACCGCGCCCGCCGTTTACGCGCCGGCCCTTTTTCTTCCCTATCGGGACTCCCAAGACCGCCCAGCACGACATCGGGTCGATCCGGGAATTTTGCCACAAGCTTCAGCGAGCCGCCCATCGCCGAAACATAATGTCGCAAGGTTGATAGCAACAGGTCAGAGCGCTGCTCGATGCGTGAGATGCCGTCTTGGCCCACTCGCAGTTTTCGAGCGAGGTTCTTCTGCGTATATCGGCGCGCCAGGCGAAGATCGCGGAGCGTCATCGCCTCGGCGACCAGAGCGTCAGCGCGTGCTACAACCTTCTTCCGCCGTCCAGCCGGAAGTCGTTCCATCACATCCTTCAAGGTCGTCGTCATCGCTCAGCATCCTTTAATTTTAACCGCATGAGGTGGGCGTTCAGTCGACGGTCGGCTTTATCGTTTAGGCGCCGATAAAATCGCGGCTCCGATTGCCCCGACTTGTCGCCGGCGACCAGAAGAATAGCCCGACGCTTTGGATCGAAGGCATAAGCGATCCGCCAAACGCCGCCGGCGGCATCGAAGCGCAACTCCTTCATATTGGCGTGCTTCGAGCCCTTAAGCGTGTTCGCATGGGGCCTCTGCAACGCCGGTCCCATGGCCTCAAGCGGCTTGCCATGCGCCAGGAGTCATCCTGCACCAGTTCGGGCAACGCCTCGAACTCCGCCACAAACGCCGGGTCGAACAAT
>SHWC01000016.1 GCA_009691045.1 Alphaproteobacteria bacterium
AGCGGCTTTAATGATGGCGATCGTTCTTTTGTCGAGCGCCTTGTCGAGAACGCCGAGCGCGGCCACGATGTCGGTCACCCACCAATCCCATTTGAGGCGCATGGTCGCTTGCATGCTTGTGCGTGGACCATCCGGGGTTAGAGCCATCTCGACGACAAGCTGGCGCAGCGGCCCTTTCGAAAAGGTCCGGGTCTGGCGAATGAAGCGCGGCTCGACCCATTCGCCGAAGGCTTCCTCCCATTCGCAGTCGAAGGGCGGGAGCAGTTTGCCGCGACCGGTGCGTCGTACTGAACCATCTGGCTGCGCCTCCTCCGTCACCGTGTAGGTGGCCCCGCCGACTGCCTCGTTGACGCGTTCGGTGTGAGCGATCGCCGCCCAGGCCGCCTCGACTGACGCCTCGATCACGTAGTCGCGTACAACCACCCGTTCACGGATCATTCGACCATCCCCTTTCTCACGCCCTATGCTATGCACGGGGCGCGGACACGCAAGCCCAAGCGGAGCGACGATGAGCCAAGACCTCTATCAACTGAGCGCAACCGACGCGGTCGAGCGGCTCAAGGCCGGCGACATTACACCAACCAGACTGGTCGAGGCCGCCTTCACGCGGATCGCCGCGACCGATAAACACTTGAACGCACTGCCGACCCTTTGTCCCGAACGCGCCATGGCGCACGCCAAGCGCATCGAGGACGAGAACCGACGTGGCGTCGCGCGGCCCCGCGCCTGGCTTGGCGGCCTGCCGATCTCAATCAAAGACCTGATGCCGGTCGAGGGCGTGCGCACCACCTTCGGCTCGCCGATCTATGCCGATCATGTGCCGAACGAGTCCGACATTCTGGTCGAGATCCTCGAGGCCAATGGCGCGATTGTCATCGGCAAATCCAACACGCCCGAATTTGGCGCCGGTGCCAGCACGTTCAACGAAGTATTCGGTAAGACGCGCAATCCCTGGAATGTCGCGAAATCATGCGCGGGCTCATCGGGGGGTGCGGCGGTTTCGGTCGCCGCCGGTCAGGTGTGGCTCGCTCATGGCTCGGACCTCGGCGGTAGTTTGCGCACGCCGGCGAGTTTTTGCGGGATCGTCGGTCTGCGGCCGAGCCCGGGGCGCGTGCCGCGCGGGCCGATCCCCTTGCCGTTCTCGTCCTTGTTGGTCAATGGCCCGATGGCACGCAACGTGCCCGACGTCGCACTCTTCCTCGATGCCATGAGCGCCGACCATCCGCGCGACCCGCTGGCACTCCCACCGCCTTCAACAAGTTTCGCGCAAGGAGTGCGCGAGGCGAAGCCGCCCAAGCGCATCGCCTATAGCCGCAATCTCGGGCAGTTCCCCATCGACAAGGAGGTGGCGGCGATTTGCGCGGGCGCCCTGCGCCATTTCACCGACATGGGCACGATCATCGAGGAGGCCGAGCCTGACCTCCATGACGCTGTGGAGATTTTTCAGGTCTTGCGTGCCGCCAAATTCGCGGCCGAGCGCGCCGAGCTGTTGCGTACACAGCGCGATAAATTAAAGCCCGAAGTGATTTGGAATATCGAGAAGGGTCTCAGGCTTGATGGCGAGACGATCGGCCGGGCCGAGATCGCACGGGGCGCGCTCTATGACCGCGTCTGCCGGTTCTTCGAGCGTTATGACCTGCTGGTGTGCCCGAGCGCGATCGTGCCGCCCTTCGATGTCGATGTGCGCTATGTCGAGGCGGTCGAGGGCGTGCGTTTCGATAATTATGTCGCGTGGATCGGCATCACCTTCGCGCTCACTTTGACCGCGTGCCCCGTGCTCTCAGTGCCCGCCGGGATCACAGTGAGCGGCCTGCCTGTTGGCATCCAAATCATGGCGCCGCCGCGCGCGGATGCCGCCGCGCTTGGTGCCGCTGCCCTGTTTGAGCAGGCCAGCGGTCTCGCCAAACGCCTGCCGCTTGATCCCCTCTCACCGAGCGGCACAAAACTGCCGCTCGTCTAGCTGCTAAGTTATTTCGGCTGCCAAAGGTCCTGACCGCCCGGATAGCAGAACGTGCCGGAGGGCGTGTAGAGGCCGGCGGTGAGTTTGAATGGGCTCGCCGGGCGTAGCGCATAGATCGAGTGCTTGGGATCGAGGAACTCCATCGAGATCACCTTCATGGGGTCCGCCGCCGGCAGCACATAGGGAAAGCGACCATCCAAAATCGTGTCGCCGATTTTGCTGAAATAGCGCAGCTGGCCATGCGCCGGCAGAAGCTTTTTGCCCACCTGAACCGTGGTGCGAATGATCGGCTTACCTTTGTCAAATGTGGTCGCGACGATGCGCTTGCCGCGTTGCACAAGCGTGGTTTCACCCGGCGTCGCGGGCACGCCGCGTTCCTTGACGTAGTCGCGCATCTTGGCGCTGGAGTTCAGATAGTGCGTCCAGAAGCGGCCCTGAACGACCTTGTCGGCGTTCAGCCCGTCAAGTTCAGGACCGGCATAAGTGAGCGAATAGGCGCCGAACCCTGAGGTGTACTCGGCTTTATCGACGACATATTGGTTGAGAAAAATCGCCTTGTTCTTGGCCGGCTTGAACGGCGCGGGCAGCAGGGCCGCCGCGGCCTTGGGATCGGCCGGCACATAACAAAGAATGAGCAGGCGCGCGCCGGTGACGAGTTGCGGTGGCAGAAGCTTGCTGGCCATGATGTCCCCCTTGTTTGTTGACTGCCGATATTGAGCGTGCCTTGCCGTCTCGGCAACTAGATCAAACCGGCCGTCGCAATTAGAGGTACGCCTCCTTCCTTCGAGACGCCCTGTCGCCTCATCCTGAGGAGCGCGAAGCGCGTCTCGAAGGAGCAAGGCGACAGGGCTCCTCAGGATGAGGTCTAGGGTAAGCGCTACAAAATTTACCCATCAGCTCAAACTCTCTTCGCCGCACAGGCGATCTTGCGCGCGGCGCAAATCTTGCGCGGCTTCGACCTCAAGCGCGACAAAGCGCAAGCGATCGCCCGGCCGTGTTTGCGCCAGTTTCGCGAAGGCCGCCGAGATCACGGTATAGGGATTGATGAAGCCACCAAGCGTCAGCGCGTCGTTCATCAAGATAATCGGCGTCTGCCCGCCGAGATTGATCGCGCCGATGGCATAACCATGATCGATGGTGTTGGAGGGCTCATTGCCGTTCTCAGGCGCCTTGTCATAGGCCTTGCGGGTAAACGTCCAGTCAGGTCCTTCAAGCCGAAAGCCGACGCGGTTGGAGCGCGCGGAGAGTCTCCATTCGGTCACGAAGAAGCGCGCCTGCCCGGCCTCATCGATCCAATCGTCATTCGGGCCGACCACGACCTCAATGGTCGCGCGTCCGCGCTCGATGACCGGTCGGCAAGCAGGTTTCACCGCGCGCCCTGCCCTTGCCTCGCCCGCCGGGCCAATCGGCAGACGATCGCCATTCTTTAGGGCACGGCCCTCGAACCCGCCAACATGAGCGAGCGTATAGGTCGCGCGCGAGCCCAAAAAGGGCGGCACATCGATCCCGCCGGCAATGGCGACATAGGTTCGTGCGCCAAGCGTAGCCGAACCGAGCGCGAGCACCTGCCCGGCGCGTACCGCGTGGCTCTGCCAGAGCGCGAGCGGCGTGCCGTCGAGCGTCGCACCCATATCGGCGCCGCACAGCGCAATGATCGCGTCTTGGGTGAAGCGCAGATGCGGCCCAATGAATTGGCATTCAAGACCCGCCGCGTTAAGCGAATTGCCGACCAAGAGATTCGCGAGCCGAAGCGACACGGAATCGAGCGCGCCGCAGGGCGGGAAGCCGACATTGTAATGACCCTTCCGCCCTGGCCAATCCTGCACGGTGGTTTCAAGACCCGGTTTCAGGATTTCGATCATGGCGGCGGTCCGCCGGTCAAGGTTTTGGTCCAAGCCAAATGCGCCGCGACCGAGAATTTTTGCGCCGCCGAAATCTCATAGTCATAGCGGCCCTCATTGACCGCGGCCTCGATCGCCTCGAACTCGTCCTGCGCAATGGGACGGAATTTGACGCGATCACCCGACTTCAACAGCACGATCTCTCCCTTGAACGCCCGATTGCGGCTCAAGGGGTCGAACACCAAAACCGGCGTGCGGCCGATCAATTGATAGCCGCCGGGCGAACGCAGGGTGTAGATCGAGCTTGAGACACCGCCGAGCCCGAGCGCGCCCTGCGGCGTCCAGGTGCGCGGCGGGTTGTATTTCGGCGCCGTGATCGTGCAGCGCGGGTCGAGCGGGCGCAGCACGGGCAGGCCCGGGAATGAACCGACCGTGACCGCCCAATGCTCGCCCGCGCTATGGACGCGCGCCAAATGCGCGCGATCCTTCAGCCCATTGATCTCGGCCACGTAATCGGGGTCATAGGGACGGTCGGTGATCTTGCGCCGATAATCCTCGATGCATTCCTTGGTCCAGGGATCGGCATACATCAAGGGCAGCACCAGAACACGGCTATCGACCACGATCGCGTCCAAGGGCCCGATGCCCTCGAGCAGCGATTTTAGCTCGCGTCTCAAATCGGCACAGGAAATCTCATCCGCCTCATATTCGACCAAGAGCGTGTTGTAGCAGGTGACGCTATCGATGATCCCGGGCGTGCCGCTCGCCTTCAACGCGGCATCGAGCGCGAGCGCCATGATGTTGAGCGCGAGCGAGGCATCATCGCCAAATTGCACGAGCAAATAGCGATCACCGGACGGCGAAAAACGTGGCGAGGGAAAGATCAAAAAATCACCGAAGACTCGCTCTCACTTATCGTCATGCCCGGGCTTGACCCGGGCATCCAGACGTAAAGAAACACTGGATTGCCGGAGCTTGCCCCCGACCCCGATCGGGGGTCGATGCCCGGCAATGACGTTAAGTGTGTAAGGCTCATACGTCCATTTACGGCTTATGCGGGTCGGTGAAATTGGCCCAGGTCTGGGTATAATTGTGCGAGCTGATCTCAACGATATTGCCCCACGGGTCCTCGCAATAGCAGACCTTGTAAGGCTTGTCCGGCCACAGATTCCAAACCTTGCTACGCTGCTTGCCGCCGCTTTTCGCGATCGATTTGGCCAGCTGTTCAATGTTCGGGTCAGTCACGCAAATATGGAAAACGCCCGTGCGGGCATAGTCGAAATTCGGCTTCCGGCGTGTCGTCTTGGGCCGGTAGAACTGGAACAGCTCGATGCCGATGCCCTCGGCCGTGCCCAGATGCGCCATGCGCATGCGCTTGAAGCCCTTGCCAAAAATATCGGCGATGATGTTCGAGAAGTGGCTGCCGTCCTCATAGGCGTCGATCGGCGGCATGATCACGTGGCAACCCAGGATTTTTTTGTACCAGGCGGTGGCCTTTTCGATGTCGGTCACCGTGATGCCGACGTGATTGAATGCCCTCAAATAGGTCATGCTCGCTCCCCTTGCGTTTGGCGTCGCAAAACCACGCTGGCGCGCCGCCCGAACAATCGTTACTACACTTTGCGCGGGGCTGCATCGGAAACCGGGACCATGAGCGACACAAACAATAAATCAATCGGCTGGATCGGCACAGGCCTGATGGGCGGGCCGATGTGCCGCAACCTCTTGAAGGCCGGCTTCGCGCTCAGCGCCTTTAATCCGACAATCTCTAAGGTCGCGCCGCTTGAGGCGTTGGGCGCCAAGCGCTGTGCTGAAGTCGGCACGTTGGCTGCCAGTGCGCCGATCGTGATTTCGATGATTACGGATGACAAAGCGCTGCACGCGGTCGCGCTTGGGCCGCAGGGCGTGCTCGCCAATGCCAAACCCGGCACGGTCTATGTCGACATGAGTACGGTGACGCCGATGGCCTCGGCCATCATCGCGGCCGAAGCCTCGAAGCGCGGCATCGCCTATGTTCGCGCGCCCGTATCGGGTGGCGTCGCGCTGGCCGAAGCCGGCAAGCTGGCCGTGATCGCCTCTGGCCCAAAGGACGCCTATGAGCGTTGTCTGCCCGCCTTCGCCGCGATGAGCGCCAAGCAATTCCTGCTCGGGCCCAATGAAGAAGCGCGCTATTTGAAACTCAGCCTCAACATGTTGGTGGGCGCCACCGGCGCGCTGCTCGGCGAGGCGCTCGCCTTCGGCCGGCGCGGCGGGCTCGATTGGGCGACCATGCTCGATGTGTTCAACCAAAGCGCCATCGCCTCGCCCTTGATCGGCTATAAATCGGGCCCCTTGAAAGCGCGCGATTTTTCCCCGACCTTCACCTCGAAAATGATGGCGAAGGATTTCGACCTCTTGCTCGCGACCGCCAAGGAAACAACCGTGCCGCTGCCCTTGAGCGGCTTGATCCGCCAGCTCTATGCGACCTCGATCGCGCAAGGGCGGGGCGAGGATGATTTCATCGCGCTCGCCGCCGTGATCGAGGCCCTGGCCGGCCTTAAGCCCGAAACACCGACAAAGGCCTGATCGTCATGACCGACGCACTGCGTAGTTTTTTGTTCGTACCCGCCAACCAAGCGGCCCGCATTCCAAAGGCCTTGGCGAGCGGGGCGGACGCCGTGATCCTCGATTTGGAAGATACCGTGCCGGCCAGCGAGAAGGTCGCCGCGCGCGCTGAGGTGCGGGCCGCGCTCAAATTACCGCGCGACATTAAACTCTATGTACGGATCAACGCGATCGATACGCCGCATTGCTATCCCGACTTAATCGGCACGATCGGGGCTGGGCTCGACGGTGTGGTTGTGCCCAAGATCGAGAGCGCGAGCCATATCCAGACGCTCGATTGGCTGCTCCATCAATTGGAGGCCGAGCGCGGGATCAAAACGCCAATCGATCTGTTGCCGATTGTCGAGACCGCCGCCGGCATCACGCAGCTCGATGCCATCGCCAACGCCTCGCCGCGCGTCAAGCGGCTCACTTTTGGGGCTGGCGATCTGACCCGTGACCTCGGTCAAATTCTGACCGGCGATGAAATCGCCATCGCTCATGCCCGCGCGCGCATCACGCTGGCCTCGCGCGCCGCCGGTCGCGAGCCGCCGATCGATACGGTCTATCTCGATGTGCGGAATTTGGAGGGCATTGGCCAGATCGCGCGCCACGCCCGCATCCTCGGCTTTCAAGGCAAGCTCTGTATCCATCCCGATCAAGTCGCGGTGGTCAATGCGGCGTTCATGCCGAGCGCGGACGAAATTGCGCGCGCTGAGCGTATCCTCGCCGCCTTCGCGAAATCGGAAGCCAAAGGCATCGCCTCGATCGAGGTCGATGGCGGCTTTGTCGACTACCCGATCGTGGCGCAGGCCGAGCGCGTTCTGGCCTTGGCCAAGCGCGCCAAGCGCTAGCTAGAGCGGGCTCGCCTCAACCATAGCGACCCCCCACCCCAACCCTCCCCCTCAAGGGGGAGGGAAAAGAAGCACGAGCGGCGAGGCCTTCCTTTCTTTCACCTCCCCCTCGACGGGGGAGGTCGGCGCGAAGCGCCGGGTGGGGGTGGGATCAATGATTTCTCATAAGCTGATTCCGCGCTAATAAAATCGATCGAAGTGAATCTGCCCGACCGGCACTTTGCGGCCGAGCACGAGCATTTTCTGCATGGCATCGCCCATGGCGGGCGGGCCCGAGAAGTAGATTTCCATGTCCTTGAGCGCATCGCCGAAAGTTTCTTCGACCACCGCGTGAATAAAGCCGGTGCGCCCCGCATAACGCTCGCGCGCGGCGGCCTCGAAATCCGACACCGCGGCGGTGTGATGAATCCGCGTGCCATAGCCCGGAAGGTCTTTGATCTCGGCCTCGGCGCACAGATCGCCCGGCGTACGCCCACCATAAAAGAGATGGATGTTCCGCGCGGCGAAACGCGGATCGCGCGCGGTGGCGTGCACGATCGAGAGCATGGGCGATAGGCCCGAACCACCGGCCACGCATAAAATATCGCGCTCGGAGGGGCGCAAATAGGCGAGGCCATAAGGCCCATCGATATCAAAGCGTGTGCCTTCGACCGGGCCGAACAACGCGCCGCTCCCCTTGCCGCCCGGCACGTGCCGGATCACAAAGCGCCATTCGCCATCGCTGCTCGGCAGGCCCGACATGGAATAGGCGCGCGGGCCGATCTCGGGGCCGAAATCGATCAGCATGTATTGACCGGGCACGAACTCCGCCGCGCCATCGGTGCGAAAGACGAATTCGCGCAAATCGCGCGTCAATTCGCGTGAACCGACAAGGAGCGCCGATTGCCGACGCGGCACGACCGGCGGCACGGTCTCGGGCGATAGACGTGTCTTGATGGCGCAAGGTCCGAGCGGGCGGCTTTGACAGGCGAGCCGGCGCCCGCGCGCCCGGTCGCGCTCGGTCAAGCCCGGCGCGGCCTGCCACACCGTCTCGACCTCTCCGCTGATCAGCTCGATCTTGCAGGTGCCGCAAGACCCGACGCTGCATTCATAGGGGAGGCCGAGCCCCGCACGCAGCCCCGCGCGCAAAATGGTGTCGCCGACCGCGCAATCGAACCCGATGTCGCTGCCCGCAAGACTAATTCTTACGCCTGCATCACTCATGAGGTTCCGCCGATAACACCCTTGGTCCGCAATGCCGCGATGGCGGCTTGATTATAACCGAGTGCGGCGACAAGCGCGTCCGCATGTTCGCCAAGCGCCGGTGCATGGGGATCGGCACGCCCAGGCTCATTGGCATAATTGATCGCGACGCCGAGTTGTTTGCCGCCGCCCTCATGCGGCACCAGCATCGCGCGCGCCGTCATGTTGGGATCGGCAAAGGCCTCGACCAGATCGAGGACGGGTGCGAAGCAAATGTCGCGCCCTTGAAACCACAAATTCCATTCGTCCCGCGTCTTGGTCAAGAATGTGTCCTCTAGGAAGCGATGCAGGGGCGCCTGCTCAGGGCCCGCCGGTTTGCGGCCGATTGGAATGAGATCGGGCCGCCCGAGCCCGTTCAACAACTCCTCGAGAAATTTTGGCTCCGAGCCGCCGAGCGTGATGTGGCCGCCATCCTTGGCGCGATAGACGCGATAAAGCGCGGCGCCGCCCAGAATACGATCGCCACCGGGTTTGGGCGCGCGGCCATCGACCAGGGCCTGCCCCGCGATCGGCGCGAGAAACGACAAGGCCGCGTCATACATGGCGAGGTCGATATAATCGCCCTCACCGGTGCGCGCCCGCCCGATCAGCGCCATCAGCACCGCCGAAAGGCCGAGGAGCGCCGCGGCCATATCGGTCAGCGGCAGGCCCGGCATCGAGGGCGTGCCATCAGCGCCTTGGCTGAGCGCGACCGTGCCGGCCAGCGCGCCGACGCTCAAATCATGCGCCGGGCGGTCGCGATAGGGCCCGCTTTGGCCGAAGGCCGAGATCGAGCAATAGACCGCGCGGGGATTGACCGCGCGCACGGCCCGATGGCCGATGCCAAGACGATCGGCGACGCCAGGGCGAAAGGTCTCGACCACCACATCGGCGGTCTCGGCGAGCTTGAGAAAGAGCGCGCGGCCTTCTGGGGCCTTCAGGTCGAGCGTCAGGCTCTTTTTACCGCGATTGAGATTGCGGAAATAGACCGAGACCCCCGCCTCGCGCGAGCCGATGACGCGACTTGGATCGCCGGCCTTGGTATCCTCGATCTTGATCACCTCAGCGCCATGATCGGCCAGCGTCATGGTCAAATAGGGACCGGGCAAAAAGCGCGACAAATCTAGGACGCGGAGGCCGTCGAGTTTCATGCCCTACTCCAACCATCTCGGGTTCGCGCCGACTACATGATAGATTTTGGCCGCGCCGACAAGCACCGGAGGAAGACGCCATGCCTGCCCGCCTCGCCAAGCCGAAAGCCGCCTCGGCCCGCAAGCTCAATATATCGGCCGCCGAGTGGGACGACCGGGTCAGGCTGGCCGCGTGCTATCGCATGTTCGTGCGGCGCCAGATGGACGATTTGATCTACACCCATTTGTCGGTGCGCGTCAGCGACCAGCCCGACGCCTTCCTGTTTATCGGCTTCGGCCAATTGTTCGATGACGTGACCGCCTCGACACTGCTCAAGGTCGATCTCGACGGCAACAATATCGGCTCGGTGTCGGGCGAGGTGAACCCGGCCGGGTGGGTGGTGCATGGCACGGTCTATAAAGCAAAGCCCGAGGCGAACAGCGTGATGCATTTGCACACCATCACGGGCGTCGCGGTATCGGCCCAAAAAAGCGGCCTTCTGCCGATCAATCAATTCGCCATCACCTATGACGGCAAGATCGGCTATCACGATTATGACGGGCCGGGTCTCAGGCCCGAGGAACAAAAGGCCTTTGTGCGCAATCTGGCGGACAACAAAATGATGTTTCTGCGCAATCACGGCACGTTGAGTTGGGGCCGCTCTCTGGCCGAGGCCTTCACGCTGATGCATTATCTGGAACGCACCTGCGAAATTCAGATCGCGGCGCAGGGTGGTGGCACGCTTGTGCTGCCGCCGCGCGCGGTGATCGAACGCACGGCGAAGACCGGTCAGGGCACGGGCGATGCGCGCTGGGGCGATATCGGCTTCGAGGCCTTGCTGCGTCGACTCGATCGCGAGGATCCGTCCTACCGCGCCTAGTCTTTATGAAAGGTGATTGAGCCATGTTGTGGCGAGGCCGGCGGAAAAGCGGCAATATTGAGGATCTGCGCGGGCGCCTTGGCGGCCTGCCGCGCATCGGCTTTCCGGGCGGCGGGTCCCATCGCGGCCGCATGAGCCCGCACACGCGCCTCGCCACGGCGGTCGCGCTCCTTGTGATCGTTGGGATCATTCTTGTGCTCAGCAGCACGCAGCCCGATCAAATGCCGATCGAGGATCGCACGACGACGAACAATTCGGGCGATGCCGCGGGCGCTTCCGACGAGCAGCGCGAGTTCATCGCCGTGGTGCTGGCCGATACCGAAGACGTGTGGAACGATCTGTTCAGCCAGTTCAACCGCACCTATCCGGAACCGAAGCTTGTGTTGTTCAAGGGCGGCGCGGGCTCGGCCTGCGGCTTCGCCCAATCCGCGACCGGGCCGTTCTATTGCCCGGGCGATGCCAAGATTTATATCGACCTCGGCTTTTATCGGGAGCTAGAAGAGCGTTTCAAGGCGCCGGGCGATTTCGCGCAGGCTTATGTCTTGGCGCATGAGGTCGGTCACCATGTGCAAAATACGCTCGGCGTCTTTGACGATGTCGCCGGATTGCAGGCCAAATTGAATCCGGTCGAGCGCAATGCGCTCTCGGTGCGGGTCGAGCTACAGGCCGATTGCTATGCCGGGCTTTGGGCCCATCACGCCCAGAAGACGAAACAGATTTTGGAGCCAGGCAATATCGATGAAGCGCTCCGCGCGGCGAGCGCGGTTGGCGATGACCGCATCCAAAAGCAAACAACCGGTGAGATCGTGCCCGACGCCTTCACGCATGGCACGGCCGAGCAACGCGCGCGCTGGTTCCGTCGCGGCTTCGAGGCCGGCACCATGATCGCCTGCAACACCTTCGACGCGGCGCAGTTGTAGCCGCCAAGTTGTGCCGCCTTTCCTTTCGTCATGCCCGGACTTGATCCGGGCATCCAGGCCCAATGAAGACCCGGATTGCCGGGCCTGCCTGCGCGAAGCCGGAGCTTCGCTTCGGCGAAGGCAGGTCAAGCCCGGCAATGACGAGGAGCAAAAATTGCCTCGTGCGGTAATCTCATTTCAACGCGGTTAGAGCTTCGGGCGTTTCTTATGCCAATCGGTCACGCCTTGATAAGCGTGGCCGACCGCGAGCACCCTGCCCTCCTCGAAGGGCCGCCCGGTGATCTGCAGGCTGATCGGCATGCTCTTGGCCGAAAAGCCGCACGGCGCGGAAAGCACCGGCAGGCCGGTCAAATTGAACGGCTCGGTGTTGTGAATGAGCGAGCCGAACACCGAGGCATCCTTGCCGCGTATTTTCATGGTTTGGAGACCGATCGTCTGCGCGGGGATCGGCAAAGTTGGCGTCGCCAAAACGTCGACCTTTTCGAACAGCCGCGCGATCTGTTGGCCGAGATGCGTGCGATAGCGTTGCGCGTGCAGATAATCCTTCGCCAACACGTAATTGCCGATCTCGAGAAAGGTGCGCACCTGCTCGGTGAACAATTCGGATTTATCATTCAGCCAATCATCGTGATAGGCGGTGCCCTCGGCCAAATAAATCAGCAGGGCCGCGGTTGCGGCATGGTCGATATCGGGAATCGTCACTTCTTCGACATGGGCGCCGAGGCCCTCAAGCACCTTGATCGCCTCACGCACCGCGCGTTCGACTTCTTCCGTGGCGGCGGTGAAGAAATAGTGGCTCGGCACGCCGATGCGGAGGCCCTTCACGCCGCTTTTGAGCGCGGCAGAATAATCCGGCACCGGGCGGTCGGCGGTCGCCACATCGCGCGGATCGCGGCCATACATGGGTTGGGCGAGCAGTGCGCAATCCTCCGCGCTGCGTGCCATCGGGCCCGGGTGATCCATGGTCCAGCACAGCGGAAAAATACCGGCGCGTGAGCCTCGCCCATAGGTCGGCTTCAAGCCCGTGATCCCGCAGGCTGCCGCGGGAATGCGGATCGACCCGCCGGTGTCGGTGCCGGTGGCACCCGCTGCCAGGCCGAGCGCGACCGCCGCGCCCGAGCCACCGCTCGAGCCGCCGCTGAAGCAGGTCGTGTCCCACGGATTGCGAGCGGGGCCGAAACTCGAACTATCATTGGTCGGGCCATAGGCAAATTCATGGGTGTTAAGCTTGCCGAGCATGATCGTGCCGGCGGCGCGCCAGCGCGCGGCGACGGTTGCGTCCTCGCTTGGCACGAAATCGGCGAGCACCTTGGAGCAGGCGGTCGCGCGCACGCCCTTGGTTTGGACCAAATCCTTCTGGCCGATCGGAATGCCGTGCAGCGGACCTTTGTAATTGCCCTTGGCGATCTCGGCCTCGGCCGCCTTGGCCTCGGCCATCGCGGTGTCTTCGGTCAACAGCACATAGGCGTTGACCTTGTCGTTGAGTTTCTTGATTCGCTCGTAATGCGCCTTCACGACTTCGACCGGCGAGGTCTTTTTCGCCTTGATCGCGGCGCCAAGCTCGATGATCGAGAGATCGGTCAGCGCGCTCATCGTCCGCCCTCCTTCCGTCCCTCGATCGGATGGAAGATCACCGCCGGCTCGACATTTTTAAGGTTGAGCCGGCGCAGGCCTTCAATGCCCTGCAAAATCGGCTCATAGATGGCGGCGTGGTTTTTGGCGGTCTCGGCGGAGATGCGGAGCCCGGCGATTTCGCTCGCGACCGCGCTCAAGGTTTTTGGGTCGACCGGCTTTCGGCTTGTCATTGGATCCTCCCGTGAAGGGAGCGATGTTAAGCCCGCCGGCTCCGGCCGATCAACCGCTCAAGCGGTTGATCACCTCAAGCACCACGAAAGCCGCCGAAATGAGGAAGCCGGCGAACGGCACCCAAATCGGCACCACGAGCCCGCCATGCGACGGCGGTTCGCGCCGTTTGATCATGATGAGCGCGAGATTGGCGGACGCGAAGACGGCGAGCGTGATCATGGCCGTGGCCTCCGCCAGAGCCTCGATCGGCACGAAGAGCGCGAACAGCAACATCGCGATGACCACGAGCACGGTCGAGACCAGCGGCGTTTGGGTGCGCGGGTGAACATGGGCAAGATGCCGGGGCAACCACTTCTCATTGCTCAAGCCATAGAGGATGCGCGCCGCCACGATGATCTCGATGAAGGCGCCATTGAGGGCCGAGATCGTGCCGATAATGCGAAGCGCGGGTATGTCCTGCCCGATCGCGGTCTCGAACAAATAGGCAAGCGGCGCTTTTTGCTCGGCCAGCGTCGCAGGCACGACGACCAGCACCGCGATCAACGACAATGTCAAGTAAAGTACCGTGGTGATGTCAAGCGTGATGATGATCGCGCGCGGCAAAATGCGTCGCACGTCCTTCACCTCTTCGGCGACATTGACCATGCTTTCAAAACCGAGGAAGGCGAAAAACGCAAGCACCGCGCCTGAGAGAATCCCGCTCCACGCCATCATCTCAAAGGGCGGCAATAATTCGGCCGCGGGCGCCGGTATATCGTCCAAGGCCTCGGCACCAAACGCGATCACCAGCAAAAGCCCAGCGAGCTCGATCACGGTGAGCGAGGCCGCCACGATGACCGATTGCATGATACCCCAAGCGGCGATCAGGCCGAGCACCAGGATCAGCGCGATGATATCAGCCAGTCGGGCGCGGTCACCACGGTCTGCAAATAGCCGGTGAAGCCGCGCACGATGACGCCGCCCGAAATAATCACCGCGCCCGTCATCAAAAGGCCGATGGTCACGGCGAACCAGCGTCTGCCAAAACCGTGATAGGCGAATACCGCCTCGCCCGCGCTTCTCGGGTAACGCCCGGACAATTCGGCGAAGCTGAAGGCGGTGAAGCCCGCCATCAGCGAGGCAAGCAAAAAGGCGATCGGCGTATAGAGGCCGGCACTGCCGGCCACGCTGCCGAGCAGCACATAAATCCCGGCGCCGATGGTGATGCCCAAAGCCATAGAGCACCATCAAAGGCAGCGAGAGCGAGCGGCGAAGCGACGCCGGCGCGCCTTTCGGCGTTGGCTTTGGCGGCGCCGCCGGCGTCACCGGCGCTTCACCAGCCGCGTGCTTCTTCCATCACCTTGAGGTTGGCAAGGCCATCCAAGGCGGTTGCCTGGAATTTTCCGTCGCCCCGCACGGCGCGGCTAAACGCCTCGACCTGAAGTTGATAGGTGTTGTAGGCGGGTAGTTTCTTGGTAACCGGCGCGGCGCCTTTCCGGCTCGTCGTCATCGTGCCGCCGCCGCCAAACAACGCGCCATCGAAAATGCAATAACCGGTCGTGCCATAGAGCTCGAGACGGCCGGTGCCACCCATCACGCGGCCCATGCCGGCCATGATGGTGCCAGACGCGCCGTTCTTGAAACCCATCGCGACCAGCGAATGATCGTCGACCTTGAGGCCCCAGGCGTGGTTCGATAAATGGCCGTACACCTCGTCGACATCGCCCATGAACCAGCGCGCCACATCGATCAAATGCGTGCCGATATTGCCGAGCGCCCAACCGCCGCTCCGCTTGGGATAACCGCGCCAGCCGATTTGCGTGTTGCCAGCCGGCAGCACCAAATGAATCCGCACATTGACCGGCGCGCCATAAACGCCCTTTGCCCAATCGCGCTGCGTCGCCTGGAAGATCGGGCTGTGCCGGTTGTTATAGCCAAGGCCGAGCACGCGTCGCGCCTTGATTCCCGCCTTCACCATGGCGGCGCAATCGGCGGCGCTGACCGCCATCGGCTTTTCGCACAAGACATGCTTGCCGGCCTTGAGCGCGGCGATGGTTTGTTTTTTGTGGAGGTCAGTTGGCCCCGCGACCCAAACCGCTTCGACGGCGGGGTCAGCTAAGAACGCATCAAGATCGGTATAGCCGTTCGGCACACCATGTTTTTTGCAAAACGCGGCGGCGTTGGCGCGCTTCGAGCTGAACACGGCGGCAAGCTCCGCCCCCTGCGCGGCGGTAATCGCCGGACCAAAGGTGTGATCGCTCCAACTTGTCGAACCGATCAGGCCCCAGCCCACTGTTTTCTTGGCCATGTTATGTGTCCTCCGCAGTTGATTCGGGGCTAGTCTAGCTCAGGCGCCTGGGGATATCGCAAGCGTGTCCGCCGATTGTGCGCCGCGCCGACTGCCTATATACCCGCCGTTGAGTTGAGCGGAGACGACGCATGACGGATTTAGGAGCGGACATCGTGGTGGTCGGCGCGGGCAATGCCGCCCTCGCCGCAGCGCTGACCGCGCGCGATGCAGGGGCCAATGTGATCGTGCTCGAAGCCGCGCCCATGGCGGAGCGCGGCGGTAATAGCAGCTATACCGGTGGCGCGCTCCGCATTGTTTATGATTCGGTCGATGATCTTCGGACCGTCATGCCTGAATTGAGTGACGAGGAAATCCGCACCACCGATTTCGGCACCTATTCCGCTAATCAATATTTCGACGACATGGCGCGCCTCACCCATTATCGCGCGCAGCCTGAATTGGTCGAGACGCTGGTCGCGGGCAGCCGCTCGGCTTTGGCGTGGATGCGCACCAAGGGCATTCGCTTTCAGCCGAGCTATCACCGTCAGGCGTTCAAGGTTGACGGGCGGTTCAAATTTTGGGGCGGGCTTGCGGTGGAATCCTGGGGCGGCGGCGCCGGGCTGATGGACGCTTGGTATAGAGCGGCCGATGTGGCGGGCATTGCGGTGCATTATGAAACTCGCGCGACAGCCCTGGAACGCGATGACAAAGGCCATGTCGTCGGCGTGGTCGCGCGACGCGGCGGGCAAACGCGGCTCTATCGCGCCAAAGCGGTGGTGCTGGCCGCTGGCGGCTTCGAGGCCAATGCCGAATGGCGGGCTCGTTATCTAGGCCCGGGCTGGGACCTCGCCAAGGTGCGCGGCTCGCGCCACAACCAGGGCGATGGCATTCGCATGGCGCTCGAGATTGGGGCCATGCCGTTCGGTCATTGGTCCGGTTGCCATTCCGTCGGCTGGGATCGCAACGCGCCCGAGTTCGGGGACCTTTCGGTTGGCGACGGTTTTCAGAAACATTCCTATCCCTTCGGCATCATGGTCAACGCCAGGGGCCAGCGCTTCGTCGATGAGGGCGCAGATTTTCGCAATTACACCTACGCGATTTATGGTCGGAGTATCCTCGAACAGCCTGGTCAATTCGCCTGGCAGGTGTTCGACGCCAAGGCGCAACCTCTATTGCGTGGCGAGTACCGCATCAAGCAGGCGACGCGCGTGCGCGCCGATCATCTCGACGCGCTCGCCACGCAGCTTGAGGGCGTTGACCCCAATGGTTTTCTTGAAACCGTCCGCGCCTACAACGCGGCGATCCGAAGCGACATCAAATTCGATCCGAACATCAAGGATGGCCGCTGCACCGCTGGCTTGACCCCGCCGAAATCCAATTGGGCGATGGCGATCGATACACCACCCTTCGAGGCCTATGCGGTGACGTGCGGGATAACCTTCACCTTTGGCGGGCTGCAGATCGACCGCGCGGCCCGCGTGCTCGACCCCGCCGAACAACCGATCCCCGGCCTCTATGCGGCGGGAGAATTGGTTGGTGGTCTCTTTTATTTCAACTATCCGGGTGGCACGGGTCTTGTTTCAGGCGCGGTGTTCGGTCGCATCGCGGGCGCCAAGGCCGCGAAGCGCGCGCGGAGCGGCGCATGAACGCGGCACCAGAGGCGCCGGCGCCGCTCCTGATTGGCGGTGAGGCCGCGAAGGGGCATGGACCAATCCTCGAGGCGATCGATCCCGCGACGGGTCGCGTGTCGGCCCGCTATCAGAGCGCGACGAGCGCTGACGTCGATGCCGCGGTGAAAGCGGCGCGTGAGTCATTCGCGCACGGAACTTGGCGCACCAAGAGGCCTCACGAGCGCGCGACGGTGTTGTTCGAAGCGGCGCGGCGCATCGCAGAGGCGAGTGAGACCCTCGCCCAACTCCAGATGAGTCAAAACGGCAAAGCGCTGAGGGAATGTCGCGCCCAAGCCAAGGCCGCGGCCGCGACCTTCCGCTATTTCGCGTCGGTCTGCGAAACCATGGAGGGCGAGCTCACCACGCCGCGCGGCGATTATCTCTCAATGATTGTCCACGAGCCGATCGGTGTGGTAGCCCTGATCACGCCGTGGAATTCGCCGATGACCATGGAAGCGCAGAAGCTCGCGCCAGCGCTTGCCGCTGGCAATAGCGTGATCTTGAAACCATCCGAAATCACGCCCGGCACGGGCCTGGCGCTTGGCCGTATCGTTTGCGAGGCCGGATTGACGCCGGGCGTGCTCAATGTGCTGAGCGGCACGGGACTAACGGTCGGCGATCCCCTCGTGCGGCACAAAGACGTTGGGATGATTTCGTTCACGGGCGGCACAGCCACAGGGCGCGCCATCGCGCGGATCGCAGCCGAGCGCCTGATTCCGGTGGCGCTCGAGCTTGGTGGCAAATCACCGCACATCGTGTTCGCCGATGCCGATGTCGATCGCGCGGTCGAGGGTGTGTTCGGCGGCATCTTCGATGCACTCGGCCAGAGCTGCGTCGCGGGCTCGAGGCTCTTCGTCGAACGCCCGCTCTATCGCGCGTTCGTCGATCGGTTGATCGAGCGCGCCAACACGCTCAAGCTTGGGCCCCCGGCCGACCCCACGAGCGACCAAGGCCCGCTCGCCTCGTTCGGCCATCGCGAGCGGGTCGAACGCTATGTCGCATTGGCCCGTGCGGATGGCGGCCGCGTATTGGCGGGCGGCGAGCGACCGAGCGGCGCGCCCTTCGATCATGGCGCCTATTACCAGCCCACGATCATCGACGGCCTTACGAATGATGCGCGTGCCTGTCGCGAAGAAATTTTTGGGCCGGTGTTGTGTGTCCTGCCGTTCGATCATGAGAGCGATCTGATCGAACAAGCCAATGACACGGCCTATGGCTTGGCCGCGGGCCTTTGGACCCGCGATGTGGCAAAGGCGTGGCGGGTCGCGCGTCGGCTTGAGGCTGGGACAGTTTGGATTAACACCTATCGTGAGCTTTCGATCGCAACACCTTTTGGCGGCATGAAGGAAAGCGGGCTCGGGCGCGAAAAAGGTCGTCAGGGTGTACGCCTCTATACCGCCACCAAATCAATCTACCTTTCACTCGCGGGCGGCATATGACCAAGGCCAGCATCGGGTTTATCGGTCTTGGCGTGATGGGCGAGCCCATGTGTCGCAATTTGGCGACGCGCGTCGGGCGCCCGATGATCGGTTTCGATCTCAAGCCTGAACCGTTGGCACGCCTCGCCCCGCTTGGCGTGAAGACCGCCGCTTCGCTCGCCGCGGCGGTTCAAGAGGCTGAAACGGTCATTCTCTCATTGCCGGGCGAGCCTGAACTGCGCAAGGTTTGCCTTGAGCCCGACGGCGTCCTCGCTCACTGCCGCGGCGGCCAGACCATCATCGACACATCGACCGCGCCGCCCGCGCTGGCCCGCGATCTGGCCGAACGCTTCGCGGCAAAGGGTGTCGCCTTCGCCGATGCGCCGATCGCGCGCACGCGCCAGGCCGCTGCCGAGGGCACGCTGTCGATCATGGTCGGCGCGAGCGACGAATTGTTCGCCCGCATACGCCCGCTCCTCGCGCTGATGGGTCGCGAGATCACCCATTGTGGGCCGGTCGGCACCGGCCAGGTGGTCAAGCTGCTCAACAACATGGTGCTGTTCGAAACCGTCAACGCGGTGTGCGAGGCGCTTGCCATCGGCACGCGCGCGGGGCTCGACGGCAAATTGTTGCTGGAGACGCTGGCGCGCGGCTCGGCCGATAGTTTCGCGCTCCGCAATCACGGCCTGAAAAGCGCGCTGCCCGAGATCTACCCGACCGACGCGTTTTCCGTGCGCTATGCCTTGAAGGATTTGACCTATGCGCTCGACCTCGCGCGTGAGACAGGCATCAAGGCCGAAGGGGCCGAGCTCTTACGCTCTTTGTTCGAACGCGCCATTGCGGCCGGTCATGGCGATGCCTATCACCCCGTAATCCGCAAGGTGATCGAGGGCTAGAGGCGCGACAGCTGACGTAATGTCGCGAGCGAGGGCGCGAACAGAATGGCCCCCGTGACCGGCTTAGTGAACGCCATTAGCCGATCGCTCAAGCCATCATTGCCCGTGCCATACATGCGCGCGAGCATGGCGTGAAAGATCGCCGCGTCTTTGGCATAGGCGATGAAGAACAAGCCCTTCTCGCCGCTCGCCGCGCCATAGGGCATGGAATGGCACACGATGGCGAGTTCCTCGCCATCGGGCCCGTCGATCTCGACCCGGCTGATATGGGCGCTCGAAAGTTTTTTCTTTCCCGCGAGTTCGATACTGTTGTTTTTGGTGCGGCCGATCGCGGCTTCTTGACGCATCGCGCTGAGGCGCGACCAGGCGTCGAGGTTATGAACATAGCGCTGGATCAACACATAACTGCCGCCGGCAAAGGCGCGATCCTCGCGTCCGATCAGCCCGGCCGCGGCGCGCTCGCGCCCTTTGGGGTTCGCCGTGCCATCGATGAAGCCGGTCAGATCACGGCTATCGAGATAACAAAAGCCCGTGACTTCTTCCGCGATCTCGGCCAAATCGCCGATTTCGGCGAGCAGCGTTCGCGCCAATTCGAAATTCAAATCGTGCCGCGTCGAGCCGATATGAAACAGCACATCCGCCGGTGTACGGGGCACATCGCTGGCCTTGCCATGGATCGGGTTCAAATCGGCCAGATGCAGGGGCGGCTTTGGCCAGCCGGCCCCCTTGATCAAGAACCCTCGCCCGAAGGCGACCGTGCAACGGAGCGCCGCCTTGGGATGTCACCGCGCCAGGGCCGCCGTCAGGGCCGGTGCCCGTGCAGAGGCCTTTATAAGGGCGCGCGAATTGGCGCCCCGTTTGGCGCGCAGCACCACATAGAGCGCGTGCGCGTCTTCTTCCATCAAAATACCCGGTTGCGGCGCGGCCATGCCTGATCCCCCGTCAATCAACGCCCGATCGCGGCCATTCTCGGTGTCCGACGGCTCGACATCAAGCGGCTGTCCCATAGCGGCGGAACCGCCCTTCTGTTATGTAACCGCCCGCGCAACGCCCCTGTGACTGAAAGCAAGTGCCATGGCCGCCTATCAATATGTCTATGTGATGAAGGGCCTGTCCAAGACCTATCCGGGCGGACGGGAGGTCTTGAAAAACATTTGGCTGTCTTTTTTGCCGGGCGCCAAAATCGGCGTGCTGGGCACCAATGGCGCGGGCAAATCGACGCTCCTGCGCATGATGGCCGGGCTCGATACCGAATATACCGGCGAGGCGTTTTTGGCCGAGGGCGCGACCACGGGCTATCTCGCGCAGGAGCCCACGCTCAACCCGGCCAAAGACGTACTCGGCAATGTCATGGAAGGCTTGGGGCCGATCAAAAAATTGGTCGATCGCTTCAACGAGGTCAGCGCGCGCTTCGCCGAGGAAATGTCCGACGACGAGATGAACACGCTGCTGGCCGAACAGGCCGAGTTGCAAGAGAAGATCGACGCGGCCGATGCCTGGGAGATCGAGCGCGTCGCCGAAATCGCGATGGATGCGTTGCGCTGCCCGGCGGGCGATGCCGATGTGTCCAAACTATCGGGCGGCGAACGGCGGCGCGTCGCGCTCTGCCGGCTCTTGCTGCAAAAACCCGATTTGCTGTTGCTCGACGAGCCGACCAACCATCTCGACGCGGAATCGGTCGCGTGGTTGCAGCGCTTCCTCGCTGATTATAAGGGCACGGTCGTCACCGTGACCCATGATCGCTATTTTCTCGATGAGGTGGCGGGCTGGATTCTCGAGCTCGATCGCGGCCAAGGCATTCCCTATCAGGGCAATTATTCGGGCTGGCTTGAGCAAAAGCGCGCGCGGCTTGAACAAGAAGGCAAGCAAGAAGCGTCCCGCGTGCGCACGCTCGAACGCGAGCTCGAATGGGTGCGCGCCTCGCCGCGCGCGCGCCAGACCAAGAGCCGCGCGCGCCTCACCGCCTATGAGACGCTGTTGCAGGAGAGCCAGGAAAAGGTCGCCGAAACGGCGCAGATCGTCATCCCGGCGGGCCCGCGCCTTGGCGATCTCGTGGTCGAGGCCAAGGATTTGACCAAGGGTTATGGCGACAAATTGCTGATCGAGAATCTGAACTTCCTGTTGCCGCGTGGCGGCATTGTCGGCGTGATCGGGCCGAACGGCGCGGGCAAGACCACGCTCTTTCGCATGATGGTCGGGCAGGAGAAGCCCGATAGCGGCACCTTGCGCTTGGGCGAAACGGTCAAGCTCGGCTATGTCGACCAATCGCGCGACACGTTGGAGGCCAAGAAAAACGTTTGGGAGGAAATCTCGGACGGCAAGGACGACATCGAGCTTGGCGGCAAGCGCAAGATTCCAAGCCGCGCCTATTGCAGCCTGTTCGGCTTTCGTGGCGCCGACCAACAGAAGAAGGTGGGCCAGCTTTCAGGCGGCGAGCGCAATCGCGTGCACCTCGCCAAAATGCTGAAATCGGGCGCCAATGTTTTGCTACTCGACGAGCCGACCAACGACCTCGACGTCGATACGCTGCGAGCGCTGGAAGACGGCCTGTTGGAATTCGCCGGCTGCGTCGTGGTGATCAGCCATGATCGCTGGTTCCTCGACCGCATCGCGACGCACATGCTGGCGTTCGAGGGCGATAGCCATGTCGAATGGTTCGAGGGCAATTATCAATCCTATGAGGAAGACAAGAAGCGGCGGCTTGGTGCTGACGCCGATCAACCGCATCGGATTAAATTCAAGCCGCTCCGGCGCGCTTGAGGGCCAAACTTATTCCTTTCGTCATGGCCCGATTTAATCGGGCCATCCATCAAGCAACCAAGCCGCTGTTAGCTTGGATGGCCCGGTCAAGCCGGGCCATGACGATGGTTGGGTGATGGGCGGTGCCAATCTAGGCCTGCTGCAGAACCTTCAGCACCTGGCGGTGCAGAGCGGCATCGCCGGCGGCGACCACTCTGCCGCCATCGGCGGCCGAGCCGCCCTCCCAGTTCGTCACCACGCCGCCCGCGCGTTCGACGATCGGGATCAAGGCCTGAATGTCCCAGGGCGCCAGGCTCGCCTCGACCACGAGGTCGACAAAGCCGTGCGCCAACATGGCATAGGCATAGCAATCGGTGCCGAAGCGGCGGAGCGCGACCTGACGCGCCAGGCGGTTGAAGGCATCGCGCTCGGGGCCGGGCTCGAACATCTCGGGCTCGGTGCAACAGAGCTTGGCCGACGCCAAATCGGGGCAGGCCCGTGTCTTAAGTTTGGTCGCGCCGAGAAACGCGCCGTCCGGCCCGCCCACGAAGCGCTCACCTATGATCGGTTGATCGAGCAGGCCAAGCACCGGTCGGCCACCCTCATTAAGTGCGATCAACGTGCCCCAAGTGGGCAGGCCGGTGATAAAGGCCTTGGTGCCGTCGATCGGGTCGATCACCCAGGTCAGACGCGCGCCCGGGTTCTCGTGGGCATGCTCCTCGCCCATGATGCCGTGGTCGGGGTGCTTGGCCTTGATTAACGCGCGAATGGCGGCCTCAGCGCCTTGATCGGCGATTGTGACCGGCGAATAGCGGCCCTCGCCTTTGTCTTTCTTGTCAGTGACATTGATCGCAGTTCGGAAGTGCGGCTTGATGACCGCGCCCGAGGCATCGGCGAGCCGATGGGCAAAGCCGAGAAGTTCCCTCAAAGATTCGTCTGAAAGTACTGAAATAGCTTAGCTCCTCTGGACCGGCGACGCTTTTTGTCATCGGTGAATGCTGGATGGCTAGCCGAGGGCACCGCCTTGCCCCTCCCCATAAAGGATTCGAGGGCCTCTGGCCAGAGCGTGATCCGGCCGTCAAAAGCCTCTGTGGCGCTGCACAAATTCCTGCCCAACCGAGCACCGGCTTGATAATCTCCGCGCCTTCTGGCGCACCGGCGCGGCTTGGCAGGCGGGGCAATCGCCCACGCACAGTCCCGCATAGCGGAGTATGACAATGTACGAAGGCCTTGGTCTCTATATCGATGGTAAGTGGCGTCCCTCACATTCGGGCCGCACGTTCAAGATTCTCAATCCGGCCAATGAAGAAGTGCTCGGCGAATTGCCGATCGCGGACGCGCGCGACCTCGACGACGCTCTGGCCGCGGCCAAGAAGGGTCTCGAAGTTTGGCGCAAGACGACAGCGTGGGAACGCTCGAAGGTGATGCGCAAGATCGCCGAAATTCTGCGCGAGCGGAATGAATCGATCGCCAAGACGCTGACGCTCGAATCCGGTAAGCCGATCACCGAATCACGGCTCGAAGTTGGCGCCGCGGCCGACCAGTTCGATTGGTTCGCCGATGAAGCACGCCGCGTCTATGGCCAGACCATCGAGAGCCGCATCCCGAACGTGCGCAATTTTCTGCGCTATGAGCCGGTAGGCGTGGTGGCGGCCTTCACCGCGTGGAACTTCCCGGTCGTTTTGGTCGCGCGCAAGATCGCGCCCGCGCTCGCCGCCGGTTGTTCGATCATCGTCAAGCCGGCAGAGGATGATCCTGCCTCCGGTCTCGCCATCGTGCAGGCCTGCCATGATGCGGGCGTACCGCCGGGTGTGGTCAATGCGGTGGTCGGCGACCCGCCCTTCATCTCGACCCATTTGCTCGCCTCGCCGATCACGCGGAAGGTCACGCTCACGGGTTCGATCCCGGTCGGCAAGCAACTCTTGAAGCTCGCCGCCGACACGGTGAAGCGCGCCTCGATGGAGCTGGGCGGCCACGCCCCCTTTATCGTGTTCGAAGATGCCGATCTCGCCCACGCGGTCGAAGTTGGCGTCAAGACCAAGTTCCGCAATAACGGTCAGGTCTGCGTCTCGCCGACCCGCTTCTTCATCCATGAGAGCAAGGCTGAAGATTTCACCGCGCGGTTCGTCGCGGGCGTCAAGAAAATCAAGATCGGCAATGGCCTCGACGCCGGTGTCGATGTCGGCCCGCTGATCAACAAGAAGCGGCTCGATTGGATCAACGACCTGGTCGAGGATTCACGCCGCAGCGGCGCCAAGATCGAAACCGGCGGCAAGCGGCCGGCGGGCTTCAATAGCGGCTATTATTATGAGCCGACGGTGATCACCGGTTTGAAGGACGATCACAAGATCATGACCACCGAGCCGTTCGGTCCGGTGGCCCTGATCACCACCTTCAAGGATTTCGGCGAGGTGATGCAGCGCGCCAATCAACTGCCCTTTGGCCTGGCGTCCTATTGCTTCACCAGATCGCTCAAGACCGCGAACGAAGCCTATGAGCAATTGGAGACCGGCATGGTGGGCGTCAATCACACCGCCATCGCAACAACGGAGTTGCCCTTTGGCGGCATGAAGGAAAGCGGTCTCGGCCGCGAAGGCGGCTCACTTGGCATCCACGATTATCTCGAGGCCAAATACGCCTCCATGTTGATGAATTAAGCCGAACGGCGAAATCCGCACGACGGACGGCGGTGCCAGATCGGTGTCGCCGTCCGTATTGCTTCAACTAAGGCCGGCCTGAAAATATTGGTTTGCCGGCCGACGCCGCTAAGCTTGAATAGTGATGTCCAATAATTTGGGGGGACACCGACCATGGCGGCCAGTGACTTTGCCTATATGGGCCTGCTTGAGCTCGGCACGGCGTTCAAATCACGCAAGCTCTCGCCGGTCGAGATCACGCGCACGCTGCTCGATCGGGTCGGCTTGGTTGACCGTACGCTCCTGAGCTATGCGACGGTGATGGCCGAAAGCGCCATGGCCGAGGCCAAAAAGGCGCAGGACGAAATCAGCCGCAGCCAGTATCGCGGGCCGCTCCATGGCGTGCCAATCGCGGTCAAGGATTTGTGCGATGCCGAGGGCGTGGTCACCGCCGCCGGCATGCCGCGCCTCTATGGCGATCATGTCGCGACCAAGGATTCGACCGTGGTGGCGCGCCTGCGCGCCGCTGGCGCCGTGATCCTTGGCAAGCTCCAGCTCACCGAAGGCGCGGTCGCGCATCATCACCCCGACGTCAAACCGCCGGTCAACCCGCACAACCCCGATTATTGGAGCGGCGCCTCATCGAGCGGCTCGGGCGTCGCGAGCGCGGCTGGTCTTTGTTATGGCTCGCTCGGGTCGGACACCGGCGGCTCCATCCGCTTTCCTTGCTTTGCCAATGGCGTCACCGGCATCAAGCCGACCTGGGGCCGCGTCAGCCGCGCCGGCGTTTTCCCACTGGCGCCCTCGCTCGACCATATCGGGCCGATGGCGCGCAGCGCCGGCGATTGCGGCGCGATCTTGAACGCGATCGCAGGCCTCGATCCCGATGACCCGACCACCTTGCGCGCACCGCCGCCGGATTGTTTGAACGGCATCGGCCTCGGCGCGCGCGGCATACGCATCGGCTTCGATGAGGCCTATGCGACGACCCGCGTCGATCCGTTGGTCGTCAAAGCGATCCGCGACGCGCTCGATGTCTTCAAAGCGGCCGGCGCCGATATCAAGCCGATCAAATTCCCGGCGACTGAGGCGGTTATCGCGGCGTGGTTTCCGATCTGCACGGCAGAGGCGGCCACTTCGCACGAAGCCAATTACCCCGCGCGCGAAGCCGATTTCGGCCCGGGTCTGAAAGGCTTGATCGATACCGGCCGTGCCACGACCGGCCAGGACTACGCCAAGTCCCACAAAATTCGTCAGATCTTCCGTGGTCAGCTCGATGCGGTGTTCGAGACCGTCGATGCCGTGATCGCGCCGTCGTTGATGCGTCAGAACCTTACCAACGCCGAGTTCGATCAATTTGGCAGCGTCGAAAGCGATTGGCCCGACCTCGTGCGCTTCACCTCGGTCTCCGATATGGCCGGCAACCCGACCATCTCGCTCCCGGCCGGCTTCAATCCCGATGGCGCGCCGATCGGCTTTCAATTGCTCGCGCGCAATCTGAACGAAAACCTGTTGGTGCGCCTGGGCGATGCCTATCAGCACGGCACATCGTGGCACAAACAACGGCCGAAACTCGCGCCCTAGACCGGCTCTTCTTTATCAGCAAGAGGCTTGCCTGATTTAACTTGGGCGGAATAGGCGCTAAGTCCGCACTTTGAGTTTGCCGGCTCGCCGCCGCTGCGCTTAAATGGCCACAAGCCACTAAGACAAAACGGGAGACGACGGTCATGGCCAATAGCGATCTAGCCTATATGGGGCTCCTTGAGCTCGGCGCGGCGATCAAGGCGCGCAAGGTGTCGTCGGTCGAGGCGACGCGTACGATGTTCGATCGCATCGCGGCGTTCGACGCGAAGCTTTACAGTTACTGCGCCCTGATGCGCGAGACCGCCGAGGCCGAAGCGAAGCAGGCCGATGCCGAGATCGGCAAAGGCCAGCACAAGGGCCCACTGCATGGCGTGCCGGTCGCGGTCAAAGATTTATGCGATGCCAAGGGCGTGGTCACCGCCGCCGGCATGCCGCGCATCAAGAACAAGAACGTCGCGACCAAGGATTCGACGGTCGTCACCAAATTCCGGGCCGCGGGCGCGGTGATCCTGGGCAAGCTCCAGCTCACCGAGGGCGCGGTCGCGCACCATCATCCCGACATCAAGGTGCCGGTGAATCCGCACAATGCGAAATTTTGGAGCGGGGCCTCATCGAGCGGTTCGGGCGTCGCGACCGCCGCCGGCCTTTGTTATGGCTCGCTCGGCTCCGACACGGGCGGCTCGATCCGCCTCCCCTGCTTCGCCAATGGCGTCACCGGGATCAAGGGTAGTTGGGGGCGGGTCAGCAAGGCGGGCGTCGCGGCGCTTTCGTGGTCGCTCGACCATGTTGGCCCGATGGCGCGGAGCGCCGCCGATTGTGGCGCAATTCTGGGCACCATCGCGGGCGTCGATCCGGCGGACCCGACCGCGCTCCGCGTGCCGGTGCCGGATTATTTGGCCGGGCTCGGTCAAGACCTCAAGGGCGTGCGCATCGGCTTCGATGAGGCCTATGCGACCAAGCATGTGATCCCGGCCATTACCAAATCGATGGTTCAGGCGGTTGAAGTGCTGCGCGCGGCAGGCGCCGAAATCAAGCCGATCAAATTTCCGTCGACCGATGAGGTGCTCGAGGCGTGGTTCTCGATCTGCCCGCCCGAATGCGCCGCCGCGCATGAGGCGACCTTCCCCGCGCGCGCGGCCGATTACGGCCCGGGCCTGAAAGAAATGGCAGAGAACGGCCATAAGACGAGCGGCATCGCCTACGCCAAAGCACACAATGTGCGCATGATCTTCCGTGGCCAATATGACGCGGTGTTCGACGATGTCGATGTCGTCGTGGCGCCCTCGGGCATGAGCTATACGCTGTCGGTCAAAGAGTTTGACGTGTTCGGCTCAAAAGACACCGATTGGCCCGACCTGATCCGCTTCACCGCTCCGTTCGACATGGCGGGCACGCCCACCCTATCGTTGCCGGCGGGCTTCGATTCGGAAGGCGTGCCCTTCGGCTTCCAGCTCCTTGGGCGCCATTTGGGCGAGACACCGTTGGTGCGCGTGGGCGATGCCTATCAGCGCGCGACCGACCATCACAAACGGCGGCCCCAATTGGCGCCTTGAAGGCAGGACCGAACCTCCCATGACCGAGAGGCGCGATTGGTCCCAGCTCGAGCGCTGGGATCGCAGCTATTATCTGCACAGCACGCAGGCCGCGGCCGAACACGTGTTCACCGCGGTCGATTCAATGGATGGCAATTACTTCACGCTGTCCGACGGCACGCGGCTCCTCGATTTTCAGAGCCAGCTGATTTCCGACAGCATGGGTCACCGCCATCCGGCGATCCATGGCGAATTGACGCGCGCCATGGAGCGCTATGGCCATGTGTTGTTCGGCATGGCGAATGAGTATCGCGCGCGGGCCGCTAAACTGATCGTGGAAGACGTGCTCGGGCCCAATTCCTGGGCCGGGCGCGTGCGGATTTTTGCCTCAGGCACGGACGCGGTCGAATGCGCGACCAACATGGCGCGGCTCTACACCCGCCGCACCGTGATTTTGACTCAAGCGCATTCCTTCCATGGCATGACCATGGGCTCGACCATGATGCGCGGCTATCGCAATAACCTAACACCGCAGGGCGATCTATCGGCCGTGCAAGACGTGCCGGGCTTTCCGCCGCATGGCTATATCCCGATCCCGCCGCCCGAGCCGGAAGATTATCAGGCAAGCGGCACGCTGCCGTCGATCATCGCGACCGAGCAAATCCTGCGCGCGATTGGGCCCGAGAATATCGCGGGTGTGATCACCGAGCCCATGCTCGGCGGCGGTGGCACTTTCCCTCACAAGGATTACATGCCGGCGCTGGTTGCGCTCGCGCGCAAATATGGGATTCTGTGGATCGACGATGAAGTGATCACCGGCTTTGGCCGGCTCGGCGAATGGTTTGGCTATCAGCATTGGTCGGGCCTCGCGCCCGATCTTCTGGCCGGCGGCAAGGGCGTCAATTCTTGCGCGCTACCGGTCGGCGTGGTGATCGCCAATAAAGCGATCTCGGATCATTTCGAGCGCGCGCGCTGGTGGAGTGGCTCAACCTGGGACGGTCACCCGCTGGTCTGCGCCACCATCGTCGGTAATCTCGAATACATGCTGGCCAACAACATTATCCAGCAGGTGCGCCAACGCGGCGCCTATCTCAAGGAACGGCTCGATGGCTTGAAGCCGAAACACCCCTCGATCGGCCGAATCTCCGGTCGCGGCCTGTTTCAGGTGATTGACCTGATCAATGGCGAGGGCAAACCGATCGTGCCGGAAGACCGCTTCAGCGCGTTCACCGGCGATCTCGGCGAACACCCGAACGTGATCGTCTATAAGGAAATGGCGAACCGCGGGGTCTTCATGGGCGGCTTCACGCCGAACACCTTGAAGCTCGGCCCGCCCTTCACCGTGACGCAAGACGATATCGACCTCGCGATCGATGCGTTGGACGCCGCGCTCGACGTGATCGATGCCAAATTCGGCAAGACGGGCGCCAGGCCACGATCCAATTAGCCTGAGCGCCCGGTCAACGACACGCCGTCATGCCTTGGTAATGACGATCTCCGCATAGTTCGATGGCACCCGCATTGAGTCATCGCTCGCCGTATTGAAGCGTGCGATCGTGGCACGGAGGCCATTGGCGAGCGCGGCTTGTCCGGCCGGGTCGAGCGCCAAAAAGGCTTTGTGAACCGGCCCATAGAAGGCGCGGAAAATATCGAGAAAATGATCGACCGAGCGATAGCGAAAGACAAACGCCTTTTCCTCGATCGCCATTTGCCGCGCCTGGTGTTTGAACTGCTCCTCAAGCCACGCTTTGGTCCCCCACAACGCCGGTGAATTCACGCCGGGTGGTGGCGCGACGCGCACAATTTTGGCCGAGCGCGACAGAGCCTCGGCCTCGCGCGGGCCGATATTTGCCATCTCCTTGATATCGGCGCCGGCGACGAAGGCCTTTTCGCCCGCGCCGGTCAAGATCACGGCCCGCACGCCCTCATCGCCCGCGATGCGATCGAACGCACTTTTCAAGGCGCTGAGCACCTGGGCGTTCAGCGCGTTCAGCGCCTCAGGTCGGTTGATGGTCAGCCGCTCGACCGCGCCGATGCGTTCGGCCATCAAGATCTCGGCCATCGCCTATTCCTTCTTTTCGTATTTGTACCAGCCGCGGCCATATTTGCGGCCGTTATAGCCGGCCTTGACCATCTGCTTCATCAAGGGCCGCGGCAAAAAGCGATCGCCATAGGCCTTATGAAGAATCTCCTGCACATCGAGCGTGAGATTATTGGTCACGCCATCCATCAGACGAAACGGCCCGACCGGCAGGCCCATGCCGAGCCGGCAGGCGGTGTCGATATCCTCGGGCGTCGCGACGCCCTCTTCGACCAGGCGGATCGCCTCGATCCAAAAAGTATGAATCAGTCGGTTGACCGCAAAGCCGACCACATCCTTAATGCGCACCGGTGTTTTGCCAGCCTCGGTGCACAGCGCGAAAGCGTCTTTGACGGCGTCCTCGTTGGTGTCGAGCCCGGGGATGACCTCAACCAAGGCCATGCGCGAGACCGGCGAAAAATAATGCGTGCCGAGGAAGCGCCCACGCCGCGCCGCCGGCCAATAGGATGACAGCACGGTGATCGGAATGCTCGATGTGTTGCTCATCAGCAAGCAACCGGGCGCGACAATGGCGTCAAGCTTTTTGTAGGTGTCGCCCTTGATCTTTTCGTCTTCGAAGACCGCCTCGATCACCGCTTCACGATCGCGATAGAGGCCGAGATCGAGCGTGGTCTCGATCTGGCCGAGCGCGCGTTGTTTATCCTCCGGCTTGTAGAAACCGCGCTGTATGCCCTTGTCGAGCACGGCGCCAAGATTGGCCATCGCTCTGTCGAGCGAGGCCTGATCGCGGTCGGTCAGGCGCACATGCTTGCCCGCGAGCGCCATCACCAGCGCAATCTCCGAGCCCATCATGCCAGCGCCGACCACGCCGATTTTTGTCAACGCCATGTCTCTTCCCTTCTCAACGATCTTTGTTCGCGGCGCTCAGTGTGTCGCGACGTTCTCGATCAACATAGCGAGGCCCTGGCCGGCGCCCATGCACATGCTGATGATCGCATAACGCTGCTTGGTCTCTCTCAAATGCTGCATGGCGACCAGCGTCATCCGGGCCCCCGTCGCGCCCGGCGGATGGCCGATCGAAATGCCGCCACCATAGAGATTGGTTTTCTCGCGGCTCACACCGAGCTGGCTTTCCGCGAACAGGCAGACCGCCGCGAAGGCCTCATTGATTTCGTAATAATCGATCTGATCGGCCGTCATACCGCGCTGGTCGAGCAGTTTTTTGATCGCGGGCACCGGACCGCATCCCATAATACGCGGCGGCACGCCTACAATGGCCCAATCGACGATGCGGGCGATCGGCTCGACGCCTAACTTCTCCGCCGCTTTGCGCTCGGCCACAACGACCATGGCGGCGCCATCGGTCACGCCGCTCGAATTGCCGGCGGTGACCTTGCCGCCGTCGCGAAACACCGGGGCCATTTTGGCCAGTTTATCGACCGTGACGTCGGGACGCGGATATTCGTCGTCCTTCATCAGGCGCATCGCCTTGCCATCCCTGACCTCGATCGGCGCGATCTGCTTGGCCAGGAACCCCGACGCGATCGCGGCACCGGCGCGTTTCTGGCTCATTACGGCCCATTCATCCATGGGCGGGCGGGCAATCTGATTATCCTCGGCGAGGTTCTCGGCGGTCTCGCCCATGAGTTGGAGGCTGAACGGATCGCGATAGGCCCAATCGAGCGCGTCCATCATGGTTTGCGGCCCGCGCTTGTGGCCCCAGCGCGATGTGGTGAGCACGAACGGCGCGCGCGAAAAATTCTCGCCGCCGCCGGCGACCGCGATCTTGCCGTGCCCGCTGATGATCTGTTCGGCCGCGGTGATGATCGCCTGCGAGCCCGAGCCGCATGCGCGGCTGACATTGAGCGCCGCGCTCTCGACCGGCAGGCCCGCTTCGATCCCTATAAAGCGCGCGGCCAAATAGCCCTCCTGGTCGACCGGCAGCACATTGCCCCAGACCAAATGGTCGACATGCTGGGCATCGAGTTTGGCCGCCGCCAGGCACGCCTTGGTAGCGTGGACGCCGAGTTGCGCCAAGGGGATATCGCGCAGCGATTTGCCGAAATCGCCGAAGGGCGTGCGCTTGCCGCCCGCGAGAATGATGTCGGTGGTCATGGGGGCCTGTTTTCCGTTGGTTTTAGGGTCCGGTCGAGGGCAAATCTGGCGCTGCCCCAGCGGACCCCGCAGCCCGGATTGTAGGCCGGACAGCCCGGGGGTCAACGATTTGAATGACGAAATTGTATGACAAGACCTATCATTCCGCGCGAACCCAAAGTGAGCCGAACGATGGCCGTGATGGACATGCCGGTGGCAATCAAGCTCGAGCGGCGTGTGCGTGCGCAAACCGGGCGCAAGCACGGCCTGAGCTCGCCTGACCAGGTGGTCGCCGCCTTGATCCGCGGCCTCCAGGCCGGTCGTTTTGTGCCGGGCCAGCGCCTGATCGAGGCCGACCTAACCAAGGAGCTCAAGGTCTCGCGCGGGCCGGTGCGCGAGGCCTTGAAGCGGCTCGCCGCCGAAGGGCTGGTGAGCCTGATCCCGCATCGGGGCGCCTATATCCGGGCGCTCGCCCGCCATGAAGTGCACGATGTGCTGCTCGTGCAGGAAATGTTGACCGGCCTCGCCGCGCGGCTCGCTGCCCAGGCGATCAATGCGGGCAATAACCGCGCGGATTTCGAGGCGGCGTACCGGCATTTGCGCGCGTTCCGCGATCATGCCGAAAGCATCGCCTTCCTCGAGGAGCGTTCACGCTTCTATAGCACCATGATTCGTATTGGCGGCAATCATGAGCTCGGGCGGATGATGCCGGCCATGCAAATCCATTTGCTCCGTCTGCAATTTCATCAGCATTTGACGCCGAAGGATCGCACGCGCCAATTTAAGGAATATGACGCGCTCGTCGCCGCCATTCTCGACGGCAATCAGAACGGGGCTGAAAGACTGATGCGACAACACATAAGGCGCACGCGCCTCGCCATCGAACGACTGCCCGACAGCGCGTTCGCGAGCTTGGTCTGATTGCGTCTCAGCCGGGCGATTTTCGGAGCAAATGCACGGCGAAGGCCGGAAAATTTCGCCAGGCCATGTGCACATTGCTGTTGAACGACCCCCATTTGAGACCATGTCGGGTCAATAGAATTTCGAGCGCGCACCGCGAATACATCGAGATATGGCCGTTGCGCGGCGCGATATACCACCAGGAAATGCCGAGGTGCTCGATATCGGGCGGCTGAAGCAAGGTTGAGAAATAGATCAGCCCCTTGTCATCAATGAGCCGAGCCAAATTGGCGACCAATCGTTCGGGATCGGTTATGTGCTCGAAAACTTCGAAGCAGGTCACCAGATCGAACGATCCGGCCGGAAGCTCACCCCGGTGCACGCCGTGCTCATCATAAGTTAGGGCTGCTTTGAAACCTGCGTTCCGGAGACTCTCTGCAAAGCGGCCATTCCCACCGCCATAATCGAGGCAGGCGAGCTCGGCGCGATGTAAGCCAAACCGTCGCACGATACTTTCGGCGTTGCCGCTTGGCCGGATTTCGAGATAGTCAGGGTCAACTTTCACGTAGTCCGTGTTGTAAATGCGCGCGCGAAATTGTTCGGGCGACCAATCGTCAAACGCGTTCGTAAAAGTGAAACCGCACGCCGCGCAGCGCCAATAGTGGATTGGGATGTTGCTCGGCGGAAAGCGCCCGATACGATCCTCGACCCCATGCCGATTGAAATCCACCACGCCCAGAAGCGGCGCAGCACTTTGGCAAATTTTGCATGTCGCGGGCGCTTCGAAATTGGACGTGTCGGTCACCGCTCGCCTAGGAAATCCAGACCGGACGTTTGCGGAAGCCCGGCGTGTTCGGCCGTGGCAACACGACCGATGAACCGCCAGTCGTCGATACCTCGCCCTCATAGCGCCGCATCTCAAGCCTGGCGATTTGGTTGCGGTGCACTTCATCGGGCCCATCGGCCAGGCGCAATAGGCGCGCCGTCGCATAGGCATAGGCAATGCCATAGTCGGCGGTGATGCCGGCACCGCCAAAAGCCTGCAAGGTCCAGTCGATCACCTGGCAGGCCATGGTGGGCGCCGCGACCTTGATCATGGCGATCTCTTTGCGCGCTTCCTTATTGCCAACGGTGTCCATCATCCAGGCGGCCTTGAGCGTAAGGAGCCTGGCCTGATCGATCATGATGCGGGCTTCGGCGATGCGCTCCTGCGTCACGGTCTGGTCCGCCACCGCGCGGCCGAACGCCTTGCGCGCCTTGGTGCGCCGGCAGAGCCGTTCAAGCGCGCGTTCGGCCAGGCCGATCAGGCGCATGCAGTGATGGATACGGCCCGGCCCGAGGCGGCCTTGGGCGATCTCGAAGCCCCGCCCCTCGCCGAGCAACATATTGTCGAGCGGTACACGGACATTCTCGAACGTGACCTCGGCATGGCCGTGCGGTGCCTCATCAAAACCGAAGACCGGCAACATGCGGCGCACCGTAACGCCCGGCCAGGGCAGCGGCACCAGGATCATCGATTGCTGCTTGTGCCGATCCGGATTGTTCGGATCGTTCTTGCCCATGACGATGAGGATCTTGCAGCGCGGGTCGAGCGCGCCCGAGGTCCACCATTTGCGGCCGTTGACGACGTATTCATTGCCGGCGCGCTCGATGCGCATTTCGATATTGGTGGCATCCGATGACGCCACCTCGATTTCGGTCATGCCGAAGGCGGAGCGGATGTCGCCGGCGAGCAACGGCTCGAGCCATTGTTTTTTCTGCGCGGGCGTACCGTAGCGCACCAGCACTTCCATATTGCCGGTATCGGGCGCCGAGCAATTGAAGGCCTCGGGCGCCCAGGGCGAGCGGCCCATTTCCTCGCAGGCCGGGGCATAATCGAGATTGGTCAGGCCGGCGCCGAGCTCGCTCTCGGGCAGGAACAAATTCCACAGGCCCTCGGCCTTGGCTTTTTTCTTGAGCTCTTCGAGCAGCGGAATGGGTTGCCAACGATCCCCCTCATCGATCTGCGCGAGGATCTCCTCCTCGTTCGGATAGATATGGGCGGTCATGAAGGCCGCGACGCGGTCGCGATAATGTTTGGCCTTGGCGCTATATTCGAAATCCATCGATTGATCCTGCTGGCTTGTGCGCTTCTCCGGGCTGGCATTTTAGCGCGCTCGGGGCTAAGTCTGTCCGACAATATTGTCCTGTAATTTGAGGCAAATTATGGCGATCCTGGTCACTGGCGGCACCAAGGGGCATCGGGCTGGACATCGCGTTGGCCTTGGCGACACCCGGCCATGATGTTTGCCTCAATTACCATGCCGATGAGAGCGCTGCGGCCAAGGCCAAGGCCAAGATCGAGGCCAAGGGCGCACGCCGCCATTTGATCAAGGCCGACATAGGCACGGCGGCGGGTGTGGCGGCCGTCATGGCCACAGTTCGGGCCGCGACCGATCGGCTCGATCAACTGGTTCATTGCGCGGTGCGCGTCGCGGCGAAACCGACGCTCGAAATCACACCGGATGAATTGGCGGCGGCGGTCGCGGTCAATGGCCTCTCTCTGCACAGCCTCGTGCAAGCGGCGCTCCCCCTCTTTCGTCCCGGCAGCACGGTGTTCTTTTTGACCAGCCGGGGCGGGCGCATGGTGATTCCGAATTGTACGCCGTCAGCGCCTATGAGACAGAATTGGGGTATTGATTAGAGGAGGGTTTTGGTCTCATCGCAGTGACGAAGGAACGAAGATGAGAGCAAAACCCGTGAGTTCGAAAGCCCCGGCTGAACAGGTCCTGAAGGACATTTGCCG
>SHWC01000017.1 GCA_009691045.1 Alphaproteobacteria bacterium
GATAGGAGCGCGTTCAGTGCCCAAGGTTTTGATTGCCGATCAAATGAGCCCGCGCGCGGCTGAGATGTTTCGCTCACGCGGCATCGAGGTGATTGAGCGGCCAGGCCTGAAGCCCGACGAATTGAAGGCCGCGCTCCAAGGCGTTGATGGGTTGGCCGTGCGCTCGGCGACCAAGGTAACCAAGGATGTGATGGCGGCGTGCGATCGGCTGACCGTTGTTGGCCGCGCCGGCGTCGGGATCGACAATGTCGATCTAGAGGCCGCGACCGCGCGCGGCATAGTCGTAATGAACACGCCGTTCGGCAATTCGATTACGACCGCCGAACACGCCATCGCGCTTATGATGGCGCTCGCCCGTCAATTGCCCGAGGCCGATCGTTCGACCCGCGCGGGCAAGTGGGAGAAGAATAAATTCATGGGCGTTGAGCTTTATGGCAAGACGCTCGGCGTGATCGGCTGCGGCAATATCGGCTCGATCGTGGCGAAGCTCGGCATCGGGCTGCGCATGAAGGTGATCGCGTTCGATCCCTATTTGTCGCCCGAGCGGGCGGCCGATCTTGGCGTCGAGAAGGTGACGCTCGACGCGCTTCTGCCACGCGCCGATTTCATCACGCTGCATGTGCCGCTGACCGATGAGACCAAAAACGTGCTCGATGCGGCCGCGCTCGCCAAAACCAAAAAGGGCGTGCGCATCATCAATTGCGCGCGCGGTGGGTTGGTGGATGAAGCGGCGTTGAAGGCCGCGATCGAGCGCGGCCATGTGGCCGGCGCGGCGTTTGACGTGTTCTTGGTCGAGCCCGCGAAAGACAATCCGTTGTTCGCGCTCGATCAGGTGATCTGCACGCCGCATCTGGGCGCCTCGACCTCGGAGGCGCAGGAGAACGTCGCGGTTCAGGTCGCCGAACAGATGAGCGATTTTCTGCTCACAGGCGCGGTTGCCAACGCGCTCAACATGCCCTCGGTCACGGCTGAGGAAATGCCGCGCCTGAAGCCCTATATGAAACTCGCCGAGCAGCTCGGCAGTTTCGCCGGTCAATTGACCGAGACCGGCTTGAAGGCCGTGACCATCGAATATGAGGGCGATGTCGCGTCGATCAATACGCGGCCGTTGACCGCGGTCGCGTTGCAAGGCTTGCTGAAGCCCTTGATGTCATCGGTCAACATGGTCAATGCCCCGGTCATCGCGCGCGAGCGCGGCATCGATTTGCGCGAGGTCAAGCGGGCGCAGGCCGAGGATTATTTGACCCTGATCCGTTTGACGGTGACCACCGAGCGCCAGACCCGAAGCGTCGCCGGCACGTTGTTTGCCGGCAATAAGCCGCGTCTCGTTGAAATCAAAGGCATCAGCATCGAGGCCGAATTATCGCCCGACATGCTTTATGTCACGAATGAAGACAAACCCGGCATGATCGGCCGGCTCGGCCAAGCGCTGGGCGATGGGGGCGTCAATATTGCGACCTTCCATCTTGGCCGCGCCGAAGCAGGGGGGGCGGCGATCGCGCTCTTGAGCGTTGACGGACCGGTGCCGGATGAGGTGCTTGAGCGGCTGCGCCATTTGCCTAATATCGTGCATGTTCGTGCGCTGCATTTCTGACGTGACTGCCTTCGCTCTAGCCTCCGCCGCCGGGCTGTGTACACTCCGCGCGCCATGACCGAACTCGCCCGCCGTTCCTTATTGCCAGCCGGCCTGCAAGACGTGTTGCCGCCCGACGCGGCGCACGAGGCCGAGATCGCCCAGCGCCTGCTCGGCGTCTTTGCGAGCCATGCCTATGAGCGGGTCAAACCGCCCTTCGTCGAGTTCGAGGAAGGCTTGCTGAGTGGCACGGGTGCCGCGCTCGCCAATCAAACGTTCCGCCTGATGGATCCGATCTCTCAGCGCATGATGGCGGTCAGGAGCGACGTCACGCCGCAGGTCGCGCGCATCGCGCAGAGCCGGCTTGCTCGCGCGCCTCGGCCGCTCAGGCTCAGTTATGCCGAAGATATTTTGCGCGTGCGCGGCAGCGAGCTGCGCCCTGAGCGCCAATTCGGCCAGGTCGGTTATGAATTGATTGGCGCCGAGGGGCCGGCGGCCGATGCCGAGGTTATTCTGCTCGCGCTCGATGCCTTGGGGTCGCTTGAGATCGGCCCGCTCACGGTGGACCTCAACGCGCCGACCTTGGTGACCGCGTTGATCAATGAGTTCAAGCTCGACCGCGAGACGCAAACAAATCTCCGCAATGCGCTCAACAGCAAGGATGCCGAGGCGGTTGGTCGCGCGGTCGGCGGCCGCGCGCAGATTTTTCTCGATCTTCTGGGCGCGATGGGCCCATCGAAGCGCGCGCTGGAGCGGCTGTCCCGTCTCTCATTGCCGCAGAGCGCCAAGGTCGAGGCCGAGGCCTTGGGCGCGGTCGCCGATTTGGTGGTGTCCGCCATGCCGACGTTGTCGCTTACCATCGATCCGGTCGAGCATCGCGGCTTTGAATATCAAACCGGGTTGAGCTTCAGCGTGTTCGGGCTGGGTGCCAAGGCCGAGCTTGGCCGCGGTGGGCGCTATCGCATCGATGCCGATGGCCAACGCCAGATCGAGCCGGCGACCGGTTGCACGCTTTTCATGGATACGCTGGTGCGCACCTTGGAGCGCCCGCGCGCTGGGCGCCGCGTGTTTGTGCCGTTTGGCACGGCGCCAGAAATTTCGAAAAAACTCAGGGCCGATGACTTTGTTACGGTCGCCGGTTTGCAGGCGGTCAGCGATAACGCCGCCGAAGCGAAGCGGCTCGGCTGCGGCTTTGTGGTCGAGAAGGGTGCCGTGACGGCACTGAAGGGAACATAGCGTGGGCAATGTTGCGGTGGTCGGCGCTCAATGGGGCGACGAGGGTAAAGGTAAGATCGTCGATTGGTTGTCGCAGCGCGCCGATGTGGTGGTGCGTTTTCAGGGTGGCCACAATGCCGGCCATACGCTGGTGATCGACGGTACCGAATATCGCTTGTCGCTGTTGCCATCGGGCGTGGTGCGCGAGGACAAGCTTTCGATCATCGGCAATGGCGTGGTGGTCGACCCGTGGGCGTTGTTGGCCGAAATCGAAAAAATCGCTAAGCAGGGTGTGCGCGTGACGCCCGAACGGCTGATCGTCGCGGAGAATGCCTGCTTGATTTTGCCGGTTCATCGCGAGCTCGACCTTGGGCGCGAAGCGTCGCGTGGTGCTTCGAAGCTCGGCACCACCGGGCGCGGCATCGGCCCCGCCTATGAGGATAAAGTCGGCAGGCGCGCGATCAGGCTATGCGATTTGGCTGAGCCGGCGGGGCTCGAGGCGCGGCTCGATGCGTTGCTGCTCCATCATAATGCGTTGCGCCGCGGTCTTGGCATCGCGGATGCCGATCGGGGCGCATTGCTGGCGTCGTTGATTGACGTCGCGCCGCGTATTCTGCCCTTTGCCGCGCCGGTATGGCGGCGGCTCGATGAGGCACGCTGGCAAGGTGAGCGCGTGTTGTTCGAGGGCGCGCAAGGCGCCATGCTCGATATCGATCACGGCACCTATCCATTCGTCACCTCATCGAACACGGTGGCGGGCCAGGCCGGGGCGGGCTCGGGCATTGGGCCGAGCCAAGTCGGTTATGTGCTCGGGATCGTCAAGGCCTACACCACGCGCGTCGGTAGCGGGCCGTTCCCGACCGAGCTCACGGACGCGATCGGCGAGGGGCTCGGCGCGCGCGGCAAGGAGTTCGGCACCGTGACCGGCCGGCGCCGGCGCTGCGGCTGGTTCGATGCCACGTTGGTGCGTCAGGCGGTCAAAATCGGCGGGATTGACGGCATCGCCTTGACCAAGCTCGACGTGCTGGACGGCATGGACGAAATCCGCGTGGGCGTTGGCTACAGCATTAGTGGGCGGATGGTCGATTATTTGCCGCCCTCGGTGGCCGATCAAGCGGCCGCGAAGCCGGTTTACGAGACGTTCGAAGGCTGGCGCGATAGCACGCGGGGCGCGCGCTCCTGGGCCCAATTGCCGGCCACGGCGGTCAAATATATCCGCCGGATCGAGGAGCTGATCGAGGCGCCCGTGGCGCTCCTTTCGACCAGCCCCGAGCGCGACGACACGATCTTGGTACGCGATCCGTTCACCGGCTAAAACCCCGGAAATCCGCCCAAAGTAAGGATTGATTAGCTTTCCCCCGCTAGGACTGAGGGTGGATCACTGCGGCCCCGGTGCCGCAGGACCCAGCGATGCCCGCGGGGGAAGATGGTCGAGCCAGCGAAGAAGAGCAGCGCCACGCCTGGCACAAAGGGTGCCACGGCAAGCGTTCAAAGCGTCGACGAACGGTTCGAGGTCGATCTCGGCAAACAATTGCCAGACCTCAATTCGCCGCGTGCCAAATCCTATGTGGTTCGAGACACCAAGGACCCCAGCGCATCGCTGTTTGCCCTTGTGGTCAATCCGGGTGTCGTTTGGCGCGCGAGCGCCTTCGCCACGCAATTTGCGGTGAACCACCGATCCTTGATGCGGGCCCGAACGATCGGCTCGATCGCCGCGGCTGGTGAAAAGCGGCGTCAGGCGGCGATCATTTTCGAACGGCCTCAGGGCGCGCGTCTGTCGACCAGGCGTGGTGCGATTAAGGAAGACATTCTCTGTGGCGCCTTGCTACCCCAAATACTTGATGCGCTCGAGGAACTCCACGCCAAAGGCATAACGCACCGTGCGTTACGCCCGGACAATTTGTTTTTTTGCGAGTGACCGCGAAGACACGTTGATCCTCGGCAAATGCGTGACCGCCTTGGCTGGGTTCGATCAACCGGAGGATTTCGAGCCGATCGAGCGCGCGACCGCCTCGCCCCAAGGGCGCGGGGATGGCTCGCCGGCGTGCGATCTATTCGCGCTCGGCGTGACGTTGGCGCGTCTGATCGACGCGACCGAACTGCCCGAAAAAATAGACCCGATGGCGCACGTGATCGCTCGCATGACGCAGGGCTCCTTCGCGGTGATCGCGGGTCACATCAAATGCGGCCCGCCGCTCCGCACTCTATTGGCGAGCCTTTTGAACGATGATCCGGCTTCGCGGGCAACCATCGCGGGCATTCGCGCCTGGCTTGATAGCGCGGGCGCCTTCCCGCTCCCCAAGGTGTTGGCACCGCCCGAGGTACGGCATTATCTATTTCTCGACCATGTCGCCACGCAGCCGAGAGCCCTCGCGCGCCTATTCGCGCGGCACATCGACGAGGCCCGCGAAGAAATTTCGAAAGGCCATTTGTCCCGCTGGGCCCGTTCGGGCCTGGGCCAAACGGTCTTAGCGGATGAGATCGAAAAACTGACTGGCCGCCCGGAGGAGTTCGCGCGTAAACCGCGCCCGATCGAGCTCGACGCCATCAGCCGCATCTATTGTTTTCTCGATCCGACCGGGCCGATCGCGCACCGTGGCCTTTCGCTTATGCCCGATGGCTTTGTCGAGGCGCTCGCGCAAGCCACCATGGCCGGCGACGCCGAGACGCTAGCGATTATCACCGAAATGGTAAGCCTCGGTCTGCCGACGAGTGCATTGCGTTCGCCAATTGCACCGGAACCGTCCAACGAGATCAGTCTTCTCCACGAAGCGATGCGCAATGCGCTTCGGTGGAAAAACGCGGCTTCTGGCGTCGAGCGGTTCCTTTGTGAGTACGATCACGATCTGCCGTGTCTGAGCCCGCTCGTCATCGACCAATTGCCGCTCGACCCCGCAGCCTATGTGAGTGCCCTCGATCGAAGATTGGAGAGCGGCGACAATTTTGGACCGCGGCCCGTCGATCGACATGGCGATGCCTATATCACGGCGCGGTTGCCGGTCGAGCTTCGCAAGAAAGCCATGAGCCTAAAAAATACGCTGCGCGATCGGAGCGGTGACTTGGCGAGCGACCTCGCGATGCTGTCCTTGGTTCAGGAGCATTTCAAAAGCGGCCCCGTGCCACATTTGGCGACGTGGCTCGCCCAACGCCTGACCGCGGCCTTTGACAATGTTCACAACAAGGAACGCCGCGCGCGCTTGATCACTAATCTGAAAAACACAGCCAAGGCCGGCGATCTCAAGGCTGTGCTCGACCTTTTGATCGATCGACGCGAGATTCAAGCCGACAACGAGGAATATCGGCGTGCGCAGGTGCGCTATGACGCCCTCGGCGAACAACTCGACGCGTTCGACAGCGGTCGTAAGCTGCGCTCGCTAGTGACCAATTTGATCGGTCGGCAATTGGGAACGGCGATCGGGGCCCTCTTCTTGGCCGGGGCGACGCTTTTCAGTCTAGTGGGAGCGATCAAATGACCGATCGCGGTGGATATAGGCAGGCACAGCGACCGGCCGCCCAAGCGCCGGTGAAGCGCGGAAGCCAAGCGTCCACGGCCGTTGGCCTGATCGTGCTCAGCGGTTTGGGCGGCGCGCTTGCGTTCTATGCGCTGCCGATCTTTTTCCTGGTCTATGGCGGGTTGGCGCCGTCCTTCATCGCTTTTTCCGTCGATGCAAGACCGGGTCGGCATCTCGCGACGACCGTCGCGCTGTTTAACGCTGCGGGCCTCGTTCTCGCGTGTGAGCCGTTGTTCTCAAGCATGATGTTCGATGCGATCGCCTTTGATATACTTGGCGCGCCGGACACATGGGTCTCGACCTTCGGTTTCTCCTTGGCCGGCTGGATGTTGGCCGCGATGCTGCCCGCGCTGACCTCGGAAGCCTATGAGTTGATCGTTACGCAAAGACGGCGCTCGATCGAGCAGGTGCGTGCGGGCTTACGGAAAAAATGGCCGTCGCTGACCGGCGAGGCCGAGATCGAATCCTGGAGCGCTGAATTAGATGCGGGCAAACCCGTCTCTGAGGGGCCTGCCACAAAGAACCAGAAACAAGGCGGCCACGTTTAAACTGCGATCCGTTCTACCGGGTCGGCGGTTTGCGGCCAGCGTCGTCATCATGATGTTTCAGGCGGGCGGACTGCTCGTCCTTGCGCTCGACGGCGCCAGCGTTGCGCACTGACTTGCCGAGTTTCTGCAAGGCACGCGCTTCGATCTGGCGCACACGTTCGCGCGACACGCCGAACTCGGCGCTCAGGGTCTCGAGTGTTTCCGGCTCGTCGACCAATTGCCGGGCCTCAATGACGCGGCGCTCGCGCGTGCTGAGCTCGCCCATTGCGGAGGCTAGCATGGCCCGGCGATGATCCAGCTCATCGGCGGCCAGATAGGTGGCTTCTTGGTTATCACTCGGGTCGACCAGCCAATCCTGCCACTCGCCACCCGCGTCGTCCTTGACCGGCGCATTGAGTGAGCGGTCTGGCCCGGCCATGCGGCGGTTCATATCGATGACTTCTTGCTCGGTCACACCGAGCGCGGTCGATACGCTTTTGACTTGTTCGGCCGTAAGGTCGCCATCCTCAATCGCCGAGATTTGGCGCTTCGCCTTGCGTAGGTTGAAAAAGAGCTTCTTTTGCGCCGCCGTGGTGCCGAGCTTCACCAGCGACCAGGAATGCAGGACATATTCCTGGATCGAGGCTCTGATCCACCACATGGCATAAGTCGCCAGCCGGAAGCCGCGATCGGGGTCGAAGCGTTTGACCGCCTGCATGAGCCCGACATTGCCTTCCGAAATCAACTCGCTGACCGGCAGGCCATAGCCCCGATAGCCCATGGCGATCTTGGCAACCAGCCTCAGATGGCTGGTGACCAGGCGGTGCGCGGCATCGGTATCACCGTGCTCGCGCCAGCGTTTGGCGAGCATGAACTCCTCGCTTCCCTCCAGCATGGGAAACTGACGGATCTCACGAAGATAACGGGCAACGCTCCGTTCATCGCCGAGCGCGGGTAGCCGCGTATTCATGGGGTCGGGCCTCGTATGGGGCAGAGGGCGCGAGCGGCGCAAATTTCGAGGCGGCGCGAATGGCGGCGCCTTGACTGAGGGGGCAATGAAGCTCGACCCTGGCTCACTGATCGCAAATATCGCCGCAAATGGGCGGATTTGTCAAGTGAATCCGGCTAAATCGACGTGCTTATACTGCCTCAAGACTCTCGATCAAGCTATTGAAATCTTGTGGTAAAGGGGTGTCGAATTTCAGCGAGGCGCCGTTCACCGGATGGACGAAGCCGAGCCGGCAGGCGTGCAAGGCCTGACGCTTAAAGTCGGCCAACGCGGCCACAAGGTGGGGCGGTAAATTGCCGCTTGGCACGCGCCGCCGGCCATAACTTTGATCGCCCAGGAGCGGGTGGCCCTTATGCGCCATATGGACGCGGATCTGATGGGTGCGTCCGGTCGCGAGGGTGCATTCGACAAGTGAAACCTGGCCGCCAAGGAAGCGTCGTAACACCTTGTAACGGGTCAGTGCTGGCCGGCCTGCTGTTTTGAGCACCGCCATTTTTTTTCGATCGCTCCGGCTGCGGCCAATATTGCCGGTGATTTCACCGTGCGCCGGTGTCGGCGTGCCCCACACCAGGGCCCAATAGGTGCGGCTTAAGGTGCGCGTCGCGAATTGCTTGGCGAGCCCGGCATGGGCCTGGTCATGCTTCGCGGCGATGATGAGGCCGCTAGTATCCTTATCAAGCCGATGAACGATGCCGGGGCGACGCACGCCCCCAATCCCTGAGAGGCTCTGGCCGCAATGGGCGAGCAGGGCATTGACGAGGGTGCCTGCGGGCGTGCCGGGCGCGGGGTGCGCGGCCATGCCGGCCGGCTTATCGACGACGATGACGTCTTCATCCTCATAGACGACGGTGAGGGGCACGGATTCGGGCTCCGGCTGCCCGTCGTCTATGGCCGGCGGCACGGTCAAATCGATGGTCTGGCCCGGTTTGACCCGATAGGAGGGCTCCGCTATGGTCGCGCCGCCGGCGGAAACCTGGCCGGCTTCGATCAAGCGTTTGAGCCGGCTGCGCGAAAGCTCCGGCAGCGCATCTACCAGAAAACGGTCGAGGCGTTCCGCGCGCGCCTTCGGTGCGACGTGCAGTCGGAAATGTCGTTCCCCTTGATGTGCCACGATCGGTCCTGATGCCATGAACGAGCAGATGCGCTTCGTTCCATATCTCAAAGTCGCCGTCATCGTCATGGGCGTGATGATCTTGGTCGGCCTGCTCGGGCTTGGCTACATGCTCTACAACAAATCGCAAAAGCGTGAGGCGGCCGAGGAGGCCAATGCCGGCGGCGCGCCGGCGTCGAGCGAAAGCGGGGGCATGTCGGCCCAAAGCACGCGCAGCCAACGCTTGGTCAGCCTGGGCTTGCCACCCGGTAGCCGGGTTGGCGAAATGACCGCGACCGACGATCGTCTGGTGCTCAATGTGCGTGTGCCGGGGCAGGGTGAGCGCATCGTCATTCTCGATTTGCGCAAGGGTGGCGTGATTGGCCATGTCGCGCTCGAAAACGCCACGCCCTAATCCGCCGCGGTCGCTTTTTCTGACGCCCCAGGATCTCGCGTCGATCACTCGCCATGCGGAAAACGTCTACCCAGAGGAAGCCTGCGGGTTGATTGTCGGGTCAGCCGCCGAAGGTGGGCGCTATAAGGCAAGCCGCGTGGTATCGAGCCCGAATTTCACGGAGCAAGAAAAACATCGGCGGTTCGAAATCGACCCCGCGCTTCGCCTCAGGCTTGAGCGTGAATTGCGCGGCACCGACGAGGCCGTGATCGGGCACTATCACTCACACCCGGATCATCCAGCCGAGCCTTCGCCGCGTGATCTCGACCTAGCGCATGAGCCGGAGCTAATCTGGTTGATCGTCGCGGTCGAGCGCGGGAAGGTGAGCGCGAGCCGTGCCTTTTGGCTTGATCGTGAGGGAAGGCGGAGCCACGAAGTGCCGCTTCATCACGCGATCGATGGCGCTTCAAGCGCTAAAGCCAGATCGCGCCGCGCCGCGCGCAAATCCCCATGAGGTAGGAAATGGATTTTCGAAGCGACAATGTCGCGAGCGTCGCGCCCGATATCATGGCCGCGATCGAGCATGCGAACCGAGACACGGCAGGCTCCTATGGCGGCGATGAGATTAGCCAGCGCCTTGATGACTTGTTCGGTGCGCTGTTCCAAAAAACCGTGCGCGTCTTTCCGGTCAGCACGGGGTCGGTGGCGAACGCGCTCGCGCTTTCCGTCATGACGCCGCCTTATGGCGCGATTTATGCGCATCAACTTTCGCACGTGAATGGCGAGGAATGCGGTGCGCCCGAATTTTATTCCGGTGGCGCGCGTGTGGTGGGGCTTGACGGCGAGGGCGGCAAGATCGCGCCGGACACGCTTGCGCGCGCCCTGGCGATTTCAGGCAAGGGCTTTGTGCACTGCGCGCAGCCGGCCGTGCTTTCCCTCACGCAATCGACCGAATGGGGGCGCGTTTATACACCTGCCGAAATCAAAGCGCTTTCAGGCGTGGCACAGAAGGCCGGTCTTGCCGTGCATATGGATGGCGCGCGCTTTGCCAATGCCGTGGCGTCATTGGGTTGCACGCCGGCGGATTTGACTTGGCGCGCGGGCGTCGAGGTGCTTTCGTTTGGCGCGACGAAGAATGGCGCGCTGGCGGTTGAGGCGATCGTACTCTTTCGCACCGACCTCGCCGATGATCTCGCCTTTCGTCATAAGCGTGCGGGCCAGTTGATGTCGAAAATGCGCTTCTTCGCGGCGCAGCTTGAGGCCTATCTGGCGGATGATCTGTGGCTCAAGCTCGCCGGCCATGCCAACCGGCTGGCCGCACGCCTTGGCCAAGGCCTTGCGGCCTTGCCCGGATGCAAATTGGCCGCGCCGGTCGAGGCCAATGAGGTGTTCGTCGATTTGCCGCGTGGGGTGATCGATGGGTTAAAAGGGGAGGGCGCGCAATTTTTTGGCTGGCCCGAGCCATGGTCGGATTCGACGACCATTCGCCTCGTCACGCGCCATGATATGGCGGCGGAGGAGGTTGAGCGTTTGCTTGAGGTGACGACGCGGCTCGCGATAAAAGCGCGACGCTCGGCTTGAAAGGGCTTAGCCCGAAATCACGCAATAGACGCGATGCGCCAATAGCCGGTCGCAAAACGTTGCGGCGTCGCGCGCCGATGCGAACGGCCCGGTGGTGAGCCGGAACACATCGGGCTTGCCGCCTTCTTGTTTGATCGGCTTGATCGTGGGCGTAAGCGGGCCGATGACGTCGGCGTATTCCGTGGCGAGCGTGCTCCAGTCTTTTTTGGCCTCGGCTTCGTTCGGATGGCTCGATAGCGTCACTAGCACGTGCTTCGGCGTCGCGATCTTCTGAACGCTGGCGTTGCTGGACTTGGATTTTTTTGGCGCCGCTTTTTCGGCGACCTTGCTCGGGCTTTTGGCGTCGCTCTTGGTGGTGCTGGGAGGGGGCAGGGGAACGGTTTTGATCTCAGCCTGCGCCACCGCTTGGTTTTGAGACGGTGCGTTCGCGCCCTGTTGGGATTTGAGCCAGATGGCCTGGCGCAAATTGGGTGTCTGCAGACCGGCGCGCAACCGCGCAAGGCGGGTTGCGGCGAGGCGCGCGACATCATTGTGCGCGAGCCCAGCGCCGGTCACCGGCCGGACCGCGGCGTCGGACAATTGGGCGTAGATGTTCCTCGCCCTCTCGAGCCGATCGGTGGCCTCATAGACGGCGCCGAGATTGAGCAGCGCGACGGTATTGCTCGGATTGATTTGCACGGCGGAATCGAGCAGCGCCTCGGCCTCGTAATAGGCGCCGCCGTTCATCGCGTTGACCGCCTGGGCGACCAAATGTTGATCGGTCGTCAGTTCATCGCCGGCGATGAATTGGTCGACCTTGGTATTGAGACGATTTTTGGCTTCGGTATTCAGTCGCTCCAAGACGCAGCCGCCAAGTTGAAAGGCGACGATCCCACAGACCAGCGCCGCGCCGACGCGCGCGAGACGCTTCAGACCTTTGCGTTTGGGTTTTCGTTCAAACATGGCGCGCTGCCTGCGTGGCCCCGCGAAGTGGTGCCTGGAGCCGATTAATGCCACTGAGCGCCTAAGAATCCGTGAAATAGCGGGGTTCGATCATGGTAAACGCCCGGATTTCATGGGTTCGGATTGCTTTTGAGGTGGGGCTAGGCTATCACCAATGCGCCGGCGGCCCGACGTCCCCATCGTCTAGAGGCCCAGGACGGCGGCCTCTCACGCCGCAAACGGGGGTTCGAATCCCCCTGGGGACGCCAATCACGCCGAAAAACCGCCCTTCCGCTCGGACGCGTCATGCCGCGGCTTTTGCCGTGCGGTCGCGCTCATGCGCAACAACGGTCTCAGGGATCGCGACAGCCATCGTCCGGCTCGGGGTTTGAACGTGGACGCGACAGTTTTTGGTTTCTCCCTCGTTAGAGATTTACGACGAGTCACCTGACTCATCGTGACAACGAGGGTAATCAACGATGCTCCGTTCACTTCTGATGGTGGCGCTGTGCCTTATGACGCTGGCGGTCGCGACTGGCTGCGTGGTGGTGCCCGATGGTAGGGGCCGTCGGCATGACGATGGCGTCTATTTCAATTTCTGGCCCGATTATGGCCATCATGATCGGCGCGATTGGCGAGACGGTCATGGCCGTCGCCAGCGCCATCACAATCACCATTGAGGCGTCCTAGATTTGACGCGCCTTGGACAAGGCTTGACCAATCGTGGTCTCGAATTGAACCAAAGGGGTGGTCACGCGGTGAATCGCGAGGTCACGGCGCATGCCGGTGGTCGTGCCGGTCAGAAACAGCGTGACACCTTTTTTCGTGGCCTTGCGCGCCAAACCATCAATGTTGTTGGCGCTCGTGGAATCGAGAAAGGGCACGGCTGAGAAATCGACAATGAGCGTGCGATGCGTATCGGCGATGCGGTCGAGAATGGAGCCGATCGATGAGGCCGCGCCGAAGAAGAACGCACCACTGATCCGGTAGACGACCATTGTCGGATCGTTGGCGGTCGTCTCGTCATAGGGCGCGCGGTCGCCATTGGCGCTGTCGGCGCTGTCCATGCCGACAAAAGGGATGTGCGTTTCGACCGCGGTCGTGCGCGACATGCGATAGATGAAGATGACCGAGCCGAGCACGAAACCGACCACGATGGCTTCGGTCAAATCACGAAATATGGTCAGGAAGAAGGTGGCGAGCAGCACCACGGCATCGCCGCGCGAGCTACGCAATAGGGCGGCGAACGCGGGCTTTTCGACCATGTTCCACGCCACGACGGCCAAAATACCGGCGAGTGCCGCCAGCGGAATAAAGCTGGCGAGTGGTGCCGCGACCAGGACGAACACCAGCAGGAAGATCGCGTGCAACATGCCGGCGATCGGGCCATGCGCGCCGGCGCGCACATTGGTTGCGGTGCGCGCGATCGTGCCGGTGGCGCACATGCCGCCGAACAGACCCGATGCGATATTAGCGACACCTTGAGCGACCAACTCGCAATTCGAGCGATGGCAGCGGCCGGTCATGCCGTCCGCGACCACTGCCGAGAGCAGCGATTCGATTGAACCCAAAAGGGCAAACGCAAACGCGCTCGGCATCACCTCCCAGATTTTGATCCAGGAAAGATCGGGAAGGCTGGGGGGCGATAGGTGATTCGGTATGCCGCTAAATTTGGTGCCGATGGTTTCGACGGGAAGAGAAAAGATTGCCGTCGCAGCCGCGGTGGCGACGACCGCGATTAGCAGGCCCAACCAATGCGGGCGCACCTTCTTCAGCCCGATAATCGCCGCAACGGTGCCCAGAGCGAGCGCGATCGAGGCCGGTTGTACGGTCGATAGGCTGCGCCAGATGACCGGAAGTTTTTCGATCAGTGGCCCGGGCTCAGGCACCGAAAGGCTCAAGCCCAAAAGGTCCTTTATTTGACTTGCGAAAATGATCACCGCGATGCCGCCGGTAAAGCCGACTGTCACCGGATAGGGAATGAACTTGATATAAGTGCCGAGCCGCAGGAGGCCGATCGCCAGAAGCATGAACCCGGCCAGAATCGTGGCCAGCAGCAAGCCATCTATGCCGTGGGCGTGGACGGTCACGGCGACCAGAACGATGAAGGCGCCGGCCGGGCCACCTATTTGAAATCGACTGCCGCCCAGTGCCGATATCAGAAAGCCGCCGATGATGCTCGTGTAGAGACCTTGGGCGGGCGAAGCACCCGATGCGATGGCGATGGCCATGGAAAGAGGCAGAGCGACAATCGCGACAGTGAAGCCGGCAATGGCATCGGCCCTGAGATTTTTGAGACCTTAGCCCTCGCGCAGCACGGTCACGAGCTTCGGCGTGAACAGTTCGATGAAGCTCGGGCCTTTCGGCTCAGTCTTGGTTGTAGCTTCGTCGTTCATCGAGATTGTTGTGGTTCGGTCAACGGGCTGGCGCGCTGATCACGCCGGCTCGCGGTAGGGCATTTCGCCCAAATAGTTTTTCTTGCCGAGCCCGACACCGTTATGGCGCAGAATCGCGTAGGCCGTCGTGACGTGGAAATAGAAATTGGGAATGACATGGTGGATGAGGAATTCCTGACCCGAGAGCGTCTTGCCATTCCAGCGCGGTTGAGAAATTCGCCGCGAAGCCGCACCGGAGAAATCCTCGGCCGAAAACCCGCGCAGATAGGCGATCACGCGTTCAATGCGCGCCTTGATCTCGCCCACGGTCTGCTCGGTGTCGGCATCGGCGGGCGAGGCCGCCTCGGTGCCCGCGAGCCGGGCCGCGCCGAGCTTCGCCGTATCGCAGACGATCTGCAATTGACGCATGAGGTCAAACTGGTCGGGTGCCAAGCGCGCATGCAGAAGGACGCCGACATCGAATTTCTTCTCACCGGCATATTTCTCCGCCGCGTCCAATATGGCCAAAAGATTGGTCAGCATCTTGGTGAATTGCGGCACAATGAGTTCGTGAATCATGACAACCTCTGATTTCGAGTGATCGGGCGGATCGATTTCGGGTTCGACCGCCGCCATCATAGGCGAACGCGTCGATTATCCTTACCGCAATCGTGGAGCCGACTGACGAAGTCGTCAGCGCTCGAATCGAGCCGGGGCTTGCCTCCTGAGGTCATGCAGGGCAGTTATAGCGCCGTCGAACCGAGGGGGAGGCGAAGCGGATCATGGAAAATTTTACACCTGGCGCGGCATTGCTCGGCGGTGCCCTGATCGGCCTCTCGGCCGCGATCCTCATGCTCTATAGCGGCCGGATCGCCGGCATTAGCGGGATCGTCGGCGGTCTATTGTCGCGCCAAGTTCCAGGCGCCGAAATGCGCTGGCGGCTGGCGTTTTTGGCCGGGCTGATCGCGGGGCCGGCCCTCGTCAATGCGGTGGTCGGCGGCATCGCGCCGATTACGCTCGACGCTTCGATCGGGCTCTTGGTCGGCGCCGGGCTTTTGGTCGGTATCGGCACACGGATCGGCGGCGGGTGCACCAGCGGTCATGGCGTGTGCGGTATGGCACGCCTTTCGCCGCGCTCAATGGTCGCCACGATGAGCTTTCTCGCGACCGCCATTTTGATCGCCTATCTCGTGCGCCACGCGGCGGGAGGCTGAGATGATCATCATCGTTGTCGCGCTAGTCTCCGGTCTCGTCTTCGGCGTTGGGCTGACCATTTCGCGCATGGTCGATCCGGCCAAAGTGCTTGGCTTTCTCGATATCGCAGGCGCGTGGGACCCAAGCCTCATTCTGGTCATGATGGGTGGCATTGCGGTCGCGATGCCGGCCTTTTTTTGGGTGCGGCGGCGCGGCCATGATTTGCGCGGCCACGCGGTCAGCCAACCAGCTGGTTGGCCGATCGATCGGCGTCTGGTCGTGGGCGGCGTGATCTTCGGCGCGGGTTGGGGGCTGGTCGGTTTCTGCCCCGGCCCGGCGATCGCCTCGCTTGGGCTCGGCTCGACGAACTCGCTCATCTTCATCGCCGCCATGATCGTCGGCATGGTGGCGGTCGATTTGATGAACCAGCGGCTCAACGCGCGGGTCACGCTGAGCGAAGTTTAGCGCCGCTGCTGAACGCGCCTATTGGCCCATCAAGCCATCGAGCGGCGTGCCATTGACAGTCGGCGGGCCTGCCTTCGGTATGTCGATGTCATAGACATACGCCATTTCGACCCCGCTGCCCTCGGGCCTGCCGAGGCCTTTGAGGAAAATCATGAAGGCGGCCATGTCCTTCATTTCATCGTCAGTGCGGGCCTCGGCATTGGCATAAGCGAGCAATGCATCGATGCCGCGTAGCGTGGCTCTAATCTTGCCCGTGCCCATGGTCATCGATTCCGGATCGACATTAAGACGCCCGCTTGCCTTCATGCCGGTGCCTGGCGCGTCGATCGAGAATTCGTTGAGGGCGAACACCGTGCCGAGCGCGAAGAGTTGCTGTAGGAACAGGTCATCGGCGGGGAAGGGGCCAACCATCGGCGGCTCCTGGGCTTCGGGCGGAGGCGGTTCCGAGGGATTGTCGGCCGCCATATCCGGGTCCTCGCCACCGGCCGCGGGGGCCATGTCAGCGATTGCTGTCTCGTCCTTTGGTGCCTCGGTACTTTGGAGTTTGGTGTCGGGCGGCACGTTCTCCGCCGCCGGCTCCTGCGCCACGGGGGGTGACAACATGTTGTCGATCACTTGCTTGAACATCGAACCGAAGAACGCTTGCACGGGAAATTTTTCGAGCGCGATGTCGAGTTTGGCTTTGGTCGGAGCCAAATTGCTCGGCAAAGTGTTTTTCTCGATCGACAGCGCATCCACGCCAAGGCCGAAGGAGAAGGTGCCGGATTCCTTCGAGCCGTCGATCGCGCCCCTCAGAAGCGTCTCGCCAAGCACGAAAATCGGTTTTCCGCCGGACGCGGCCGAGATTCCCTTGATGCGCAGCGAGCCATCATTGGCGCCCCAATTGATGTTGCGAAGCGCAAGTTTGAGCGCCATGCGCTCGCCTTCGTCCAGCGGCTCGGCCTTAGGCGCGGATAACGCTTCCATTTTTTCCATAACGCGTTGCCAAGCGGTCCAATCCGACCCTTTGGTTGAACTCTCGATGTCGATGGCGGCGATTTTGATGTCTTCCGATTTATCGGCGAGAATTTTTAGGTCCGACACATGCGCTTTGGCTGTGCCGTCCCACAGGCCGCTGGTATTTTTGGTGTAAATCATGTGTGCGTCGAACGCGCCAAGCGAGGCACCCAATTCCTCGACGCCGTTCTTGCTGCCTTTGACGTGAAGGTTTTGGAGCGTGGCATCGAGTTTGACGAGCGATGCGACCTCGCGCGACCAGGTACCCGCCAATTTGTATTTCGCGACGGTGAGTTTCCCTTCAGGTGCGCCATCGGGGCCGGTGATGTCAAAACTCTTGGGCATGGTGACGTCGAAGTCATAGAGGCCATCATCGTGCGGCAGCACCGCGATCTCGACATCGCCGACATTCAACGTTCCGTCGCTATCGACGACTTTGGCGCCCTTCAGGGTGACCACGGCGCGGTCGTCGCGCCACGCGGCACTAAGCGGCTCGGCCAACACAATCTTCATTGCCGTCGGGTCCGAGCCTGGCTCGATCGCCTCGGCGATGGCGCGCTTGATGCGCTCCAATTCAGCACTGTCAGCCGCGAAGGCCGATGGCGCGAGCATGGCAAGCAGACAAAACGAAAGGACGGCCGGTCGCAGCAAAATGTGCATGGTGGTCTCGCGGCAAGTGTTGGTGGGATCATCCCAGGCGCGACGGCGAATCGTTCGACCCGACAGGCATTATCGCCGAGCCTTGCTTAACGGAGAACAAAACTATCGGGCCATTAGGCCCTGGTTCCCACCCCCCGCCTTCGCCATAATCGCTGGGCGTGGCCGGCTGGAGGGCTCGGCCCACGACCGCCAAAACCAAACAGACAGGGAGTAACGCCGATGAGTTGGACCCCAACGCGCCGCCATTTCATGCAAATGACCGGAGCCGCAAGCGCCGCGCTGGCCGCGGGCGCGCTGCTGCCGGGACGCGCCCATGCCGCGCGCGACAAGGAGCTGAATATCTTTTGCTGGGAGGGCTACAATTCCGATGTGGTGCTCGACCCCTTCCGCAAAGAATTTGGCGCGACCGTCAAAGCCGAAACCCAAACCTCCGACCCCGAAGCGGTCAATCGCCTGCGTGCCGGCGAAAGCAAGGTGTGGGATCTGATCAATCTCAATAATCCATGGGCCCGTAAATCGTTGTGGCCCGATGGTCTGATCAAGGAGCTCGACCGCGCCCGCTTCGAACCCTATTTCGACAAGATGCTGCCGGCGTTCAAGCCGCCCTATCGGTGGGCGATGAGCGATGATGGCAAGCATTTGCTCGGCATGTGCCAGCGCTTCGGCCCGTTCTCGTTCGTCGTCAATACCGACAAGATCTCGCGCGAAATGGCCGAGGATCAGGGCTTCGATCTGTTCAATGACGATAAGCATGCCGGCAAGTTCGGCATCCTGACGTTCGACGATTGGAACGTCTATCACATGTGTATCGGCGCGGGCGTCCACCCGTTCCGCCCGCATACCGAGCCGGAGTTCCAAGCCTATGAGAAAGTGGCGCGCAAATGGGTCAAGAACGCGAAGTTTTTGGGTGGCGATCCGGTGCAGATGAACCTCGCGCTGATCAATGGCGAGATCGATTTTTATTGCACGGGCGGCACCTATACCGCCTCGCCCGCGCGCTTCGACGGCAAGACCAATATTCGCGGCATCACGCCGAAGAAGGGCCCGATGGACGGCAAGGGCGGCATCGTTTGGATCGAGGTCACCTCGGTGATCAACAACCCCGATGGTTCGCCGCTCGCCTATGATTTTCTCGAATATGTCCAACGCCCCGATGTGGCGAAGGTGGTGGCGTTCGCCGAGGGCACCTACAACACCGTGGCGCAGATGGGCAATCCCAAGGTGCTCAGCCAATTCTCCAAGGAGGAGCTCGACGCGGTGCAGTGGGATAGCCTCGAAGAAGAGATCGCGAATAGCTACGAATACGATATCAATCCCGATTATCCACGCATGATCGAGATTCTAAACGCGGCGAAACGAGAACGTTGATGGGTGTGGCGCACCATGGGTGCGCCTGAGGCGCATAGGTCGGGGGCCGGTGGTGCGATACCGCCGGTCCTGCGCCTGGTTGGTCTGACGAAAACCTTTGGCAGCTTTGCCGCGGTCGACCAGGTCGACCTCGATATTCGACAGGGCGAGTTCTTCACCATCGTCGGGCCATCCGGCAGCGGCAAGACGACGCTGCTTCGCATGTTGGCCGGGTTAGAGCGGCCAAGTGCCGGCGACATTTTGCTGCGTGGCGAGCGGGTTAATGACGTGGCGGCCAACCGCCGGCCGACCGCCATGGTGTTTCAGTCGCTCGCCTTGTTTCAGCACAAGACGGTCGGCCAGAACATTGAGTTCGCGCTGAAAATGCGGCGGGTCGATCCCGCTGCGCGGCGCGAACGCGCCTACCAGCTGATGGATATGTTGCGGCTCTCGCGCGATTATTACGGCCGGAGCGTCGCGCGCATTTCGGGCGGTGAGCGGCAACGGGTGGCGCTGGCCCGCGCGTTGGCGTCCGATCCTGAAATCCTCTTTTTCGACGAGCCGCTATCGGCGATCGATTATCGCTTGCGCAAGCAGCTTGAGGTCGAGCTGAAGGACTTGCACCGCGAGACCCGCAAGACGTTCGTTTACATCACCCATTCGCTCGAAGAGGCGATGGTGATGAGCGATCGCATCGGCATCATGCGCCAGGGGCGGCTGATTCAGATCGGCACGCCGGATGAAATCTATACGCGCCCGCTCAACAAGTTCGTCTCCGAGTTCATGGGCGAGGTCAATATCATCGAGGTCGAGGCGCGCGCCGATGGGTGGCTTGCAGCCAAAGGCCTTGAGCGGCCGCTCAAAGGCCCCGTGATGCCGAACGGCCTCGTGCACGGGCATTTGGTGGTGCGCCCGGAATCGGTGCGCTTTATCGACAATGGGGCGGGCGGCGGCGCCGACAATGTGGTCGCCGGCACGCTCTATAACGAATACGCACTCGGCTCGCGCGTGCAATATCACGTCAAGGCGGGCGGGCGCATGTTTGTGGTCGAGAAATTGCGCGAGCTCAGGCCGGAGGCAACGCTCGGGGCGGCGGTGACGATCGGCTGGGATGCGCGCGATTCGATCCTGGTGCCGGATTGATGTCGGCCCTAGCGCAGCGGCTCGCGGGGTTCCTGCACCAGCCGGGCTTTCAAGCGGCCGTGCCGGTGCTCATCCTGTTGTTGATCGGATTTTTTGGGCCGCTCGTGCTGGTGGCGGTCTTTAGCTTTATGCCGGCGCGTAGCTTCAAGCTCGATGGCGGGCCGACCTTGGAGAATTACCGCTTCGCCTTCGAGCAAAGCTATTACCTCTCTTTGTTGCGCTCCTTCGCGTTTGCCGCCGGCACGGTCGCGGTCTTGGCGTTGGTGTGTTACCCGGTCGCGCTCGGCATGGCCAAATTATTTGGGCGCTATGCCGGTGTGCTCACTCTCGTCATGGTGTTGCCGCTCTTCGTTTCCGAGAACGTACGGCTGTTCGGGTGGGTGTTGTTTTTGTTGAAGGGGGGCGGCGTGTTGGCCGGCGCGGCCAAGGCGGTGTTTGGGATCGAGCTTGCCGACATGCTCTACAGCAATTCGGCCACGCTCATGGGCCTCGCTTATGTCTATTTGCCGTTCATGCTGTTTCCGATGGTGCTCGGCCTATCGATGGTGTCGCGCGATGTGGTCGAGGCCGCGTCGGATTTGGGCGCGAGCCGATGGCAGATCATGCGCGAGATCGAGCTACCGCTTGCGCTGCCGGGCCTCTTGATCGGCGGGTTGCTCACTTTCGTTCTGTCGCTCGGCTCACTGACCGAATCAAAGGTGCTCGGCGGCTCCAAGGTGATCATGATCGCGGCCGATATCGAATCCGCCTTCACCTATGGCCAGAATTGGCCGTTGGGCTCGGCGCTCTCGGTGTTGCTCCTGGTGCTTGCGGGGGGGCTGGTTCTGGTCGTCCTGAGCAAGCTTAACCTCGATGCCATTTTGAAACGGCGCTGACGGTGGACATCATCGCCAAACCGTTGGCCCGTCGGCTGATCGCGGTGTGGACCGCGTGCCTGATCGCGTTTCTCTATATTCCAATCGTCTGCGTGTTCCTGGTCTCGTTTCACAAGGGGCGCTATTTCAGCTTTCCGTTCGATGATTTTACGTTCGACTGGTATGGCAAGGCGTTTTCCTCGCTACAAACGCAGGAATTGTTCCTGATCTCGCTCAAAGTGGCGGGCGTCGTGACCGCGATTTCAGTGGTGTTGGCGCTATTCGGCGGGCTTGCCTTTGCGCGGTTCAATTGGCGCGGTCGCACGATCTTTCAGCACCTGCTGCTCTTGCCGATCTTTTTTCCGCAGGCCGTGCTCGGTCTGGCACTTCTAATCTGGCTGACCTATCTCGGCGTGCTGCCGTCATGGCAGACGGCGGTCTTCGCGCATTTGGTTTGGATCGCGCCGATCGCGACGCTGGTCGTTTCGATCCAGGTCTATGGCTATGACGCGGCGCAAGAGGAGGCGGCCTATGACCTCGGCGCGACGCGGCTTCAGGTGTTGCGCGAGATCACGCTGCCGGCGCTCTCGCCTGGGCTGGTGTCGGGCGGGTTGTTCGCGTTTCTCTTGTCGTGGGGCAATTTTCCGCTGTCGTTTTTTACCACGGGCGCCGATAGCACGGTGCCTGAATGGCTCTATACGCGCATGGTTGCCGGCTACACGCCCATGGTGCCAACCATGGGCGCGCTGATTGTCGTCGGCGCAGCGGCGGTGTTGGTCGCGGGCTATATTTTCATCGTGTGGCGACGCCGACCGATTGGCGGCTGAAAGGGGATCGCGCTCAAACCCGGGTTGAAGGAAGGGGGCCGGCGCTTCGCGGCGTTATGCCGCGTTCTTTCAGCTTGGCCAGGCGGCGGTCCCGATAGCGGCGCGCGATTCTGAGCGCCAGCCAATAACCGGCCCAACCGAACAGCACCATATAGGGCACGCTGCCGACCAGGATTGAGACGCCGAGTTCCTTGACCACCACCTCGTAAAACACGGTCCAGATTTCGGACAGCTGCGCCTCGACGATCGGATTGACCAGCTCGGTAAAGGCGTCATAACCCGAAATTCGGTCCCAATGGCCGAACATGATTTGTCCGGTCACGTAATAGACGTAGAGCATCGGGATGGTGGTGAAGGCGTTCGAAATCCACGTCCAGGCAATGCCTAGCACCAGGCTGAAATTCAGCCTTGGCGCGGCGCGCAGCAAAAACCAGGTGGCCAGCACGAACACGATCTGAAGCCCGACAAAAGGCGCCAGGCCCCAGAATAAACCGACTGCAACGCCGCGCGCGGCGAAGGTCGGCGCGTGATAGCTGCGTCGGATCGGCACGATCAGGCGATAGCGCAACAACCGGCGCACGCGCGTCTGCACCGGCAAGCGTTTGGCCGCCGCATTGCGCCGGCGGATCGCCCGTTGCTTCTTTTTGGTGGCAGGGTCTTTAACCATCGCGCCTTCCTGATCGGGGCCGAATAAGGCCCGCCGAGACTTTTATATAGTCATGGGCCTCATGCAAAGCCCGCGTACCTGAACGCGGTCCGCCTGGGGCCGGCCGGGACCCTAAGGACGGCCCGCAAGCCTCGGACAAATCACTTGCATTCGCAAAATCGGGGAACCATCCTTAGGTCACGAGCTCGCATTCGACACGGCGTATCTCGTCTTGCCGCTCTTGCGTACAGGGCCAATTGGCTTCCTAGGCGCCCGCGCGTCGGACTCAGGCTACTCCCTCGACGAAGTACAGCTCGATGATCGCTTAGGGCGGTTTGGCCCAAGGCATGTTCCACGATCAGAGGGTAGACTGATATGGCGACAGGAACTGTGAAGTGGTTTAACGCGACGAAGGGCTTTGGCTTCATCGCGCCGGACGGCGGTGGCACGGATGTGTTCGTCCATGTCAGTGCCGTGCAGCGCGCTGGTCTGAGTACGTTGAACGAGGGGCAGAAGGTTTCCTTCGACCTCGCAACAGGGCGGGACGGCCGGGCTTCCGCTGAAAATCTCGCCATCAAAGGCTAAACCGCTTCCACGGCCAATACGGCCGGGCGGCGATCTCGCAAGAAGTCGCCGCCCTTTCTTTTGGCGCTATCACGTGCCGAAGAGCAGCCAGCATATCAAGACCGCCGCGGCGAGGCCCGCGATATCGGCGATCAAGCCTGCGGCCAAGGCATGGCGGACGCGCCGGATTTGAACCGCGCCGAAATAGACCGCCAGCACATAAAATGTTGTTTCGGTCGAGCCCTGAATCGTGGAGACCAGATAGCCGGTGTAACTATCCGGGCCGATCGCGGGGTCTTGCAGGACAGACGCCATATAGCCATAGGCGCCCGAACCCGAGAGCGAACGGAGGATCGCCATGATCAGGCCCTCGGCCGGCAGACCGACCGCCTCGGTCGCGGCGCCGATGGGGCCGAAGATCAGGTCAAGCGCGCCGCTCGAGCGGAACATGGCGACCGCGACCAGGATCGCAACCAGATAGGGGATGATGCGGAGTGCGACACGGAAGCCTTCCGCCGCGCCCTCGACAAAGGCCTCATAGAGCCTGACGCGCTTCGCTAGGCCGAAGCTCATCAGGCCGACCATCAGGCAAGGGATGATCCAGGGCGCGATGGCCGCGCCGAAAAAAATCATGAGCGGGATCAGGCCGATGACGACGCTGAGTGCCGCCATCGAAACCCAGACCGGGTAGGCGCGAGACGCCTCGGGCAGCGCGGTACCGCCCACCGAGCTGGCTGATGAGCTATCGGTTGGATCGCCGATCGTCTCATCGAGCGCGACGGCGCTGGAGGTGGTCGGCACGTCGGGCGCGACCACTTTGAAGCGCTTTTCTAAAAGCTTGACGGCGATGATGGCGATTATGGTTGAGCATAAAGTGGCGAAAAGGGTGGTCGGCACCACGCCCGCCGGGTCGTTCGAGCCGAGCGCGGCCCGCACCGCCACCACGCCGGTCGGCAGAATCGTGACACTCGAGGTGTTGATCGCGACGAAGAGCGCCATGGCATTGGTTGCCGTGCCCTTGACCGGGTTCAACCGGTCGAGCTCCTGCATGGCGCGGATGCCGAAGGGCGTCGCGGCATTGCCTAGGCCGAGCACATTGGCCGAAATATTGAGGATCATCGCGCCCATCGCCGGGTGATCGGCCGGCACGTCGGGAAAGAGGCGGATCATCAAGGGGCGCAGCGCCCGCGCGATGATCAGGAGGAGGCCACCCTTCTCGGCGATCTTCATCAGGCCGAGAAACAGCGCCATGACGCCGACGAGGCCAAGGGCGAGGGTGACCGCGCTGCCGGCCGCCTCGATCATCGATTGACCGAGCGCTTCCATGGGCGAGGTCCCGCCCATGTCGCCAAAGCCGCCGAGGTGACGGATCGCCGCGACGATGAAGGCGACGATGACGATGCCGTAGACGATGCCGCTCATCAGCGCTTAGCCAGGCAAACTGGCGCTTAGGCCCTCATACGGCTCGTTTGATTTCGATTTGGTGCGCGTATGACTTTCCGTCGCTGATGGTGATCTGGGTGAAGCTGAACAATTTGGCGAGGTCAAAGAAGGTGAAAAAATCGTCGACGCCGAATTCCTGAAACAGCGGCGAGCCGCGCGCGATGCTGGTCAGCATGGCGAGCGTTGCGCGGGCGCGGAACAAAGTGCTCAAGCCGCCATAGTCATTGAGGCCAACAATGATCATCTTCTCGGCCTGGTCGCCTTTGGCGAAGATGACGTAATCGGGGGCGATCGGTCTAGCGAGCAATTGCTGCGTGACGTTGATGATGAATTGGATGCGGAGTTCTCGGCTGGCCTCGGTCAGTGTGGCCGCGCGGGCGGTAAAGCTCTCTGCGCTGCTGACCGTCGGGTAATAATAGCCGGCGTGCCGATCGGCGGCGGTCGTCGGCGCGCTAGAGGCCGCCACAGAAATCATCAAGGTCAGTGCGCCGGTGGCGATGGCCGCCATCACCCGCCGCGATTGAAACCAAATCATGCGATTCCCCTATGCTCATGAACGCATGGGATTTTGCGCGCCCCGCGCGCGCCTGTCACGAGCGAATCGGCGTGGCGGCCCCGGCGATTTGCCCGAGCCATCGCTGGGCGCGCCGGCGATTGACGCCGAAATCGCCATAGCCATAGCGCGAGCGGCTATAGAGGGCGAGCGAGGCGCGGCTGTCGCCAAGCGGCAGCGCCGCGATCGTGATGTGATCGGGAAATTGCCAAAACCACGTGCGCTGGCGGACTTCGAACGCCAGGATTTGGGGGGCGTCTTCCAACAAAGTCGTGCGCGCTTGTGACAGCGCGATGCGCCGCGCCAGCTCATAGAGCGCGGGTGCGGCAAGCCTGAACTCCGGCGCCGGCTCATCGGGCGGCGGTCCGGCAAAGCCCTGGGGCGCGATCAAATAGGTGTTTGGGCTCGCCGGTCGCTTCAAGGCGTGAAAATCGAGCATGAGGCGTCCTCTTGTTTGCCGTCATGGCCTAACATGGCAGGCTGGATTCGGCCGTCGGGCGCGTGGTAGAGCGCGCGTCACGTTATAGAGAGACCTTGCCACACGCCATGCTTGAGCATGATTCAAGAGGCCCGCTCGCGGCCTATCACGCGCTCTGTACCGAGAACGATATCAGTTTCGATCCGGACCAGGAACGCGCGGCGCAAGCCCTTGAGAGGCTGTGTCGCGACCTCGCGCGCCATGCGCCAAAGCCCGTCCGTGGTTTTCGCTTGTTCAGCCGGCGCAAGGTGGCGGAGCCGGCGCCGCGCGGGATCTATCTTTATGGCGCGGTCGGGCGCGGCAAGACCATGTTGATGGATCTATTTTTCGACGCCGTGCTGATCGAGCGAAAGCGGCGCGTGCATTTCCACGCCTTCATGCAAGAGGTGCACAAGGCGATCAACGTCGTTAATCGCGCGATCGAGAGCGAGGGTGATCCAATTCCATCCCTGGCACGGAAGATCGCCGAAGATACGGGGCTCCTTTGTTTCGATGAATTCCATGTGACGGACATCGCCGACGCGATGATCCTTGGGCGCTTGTTCCAAGCGCTGTTCGAGGCGGGCGTCGTGCCGGTCACGACCTCGAACTGGCATCCGGACGAGCTTTATGCCGGGGGCCTGAACCGGCAACTTTTTTTGCCGTTTATAGCGATGATCAAGGAGCGGCTCGACATCGTGTCGCTCGATGGCCCGCAGGATTATCGCCAGCTCTTTTTGAAGCAGGCGCGGCTCTATCACACGCCGCTTTCACCCGCCGCTGAGGCCGAGCTGGCACAGGCCTTCGAGCGGCTATCGGGCGGTGGATCGCTTGAGCCGGTGGCGCTCGATGTGCAGGGTCGCACGCTCAAAATCCTGCGCGCGGCCAAGGGCGTGGCTTGGCTCAGCTTCGCTGAATTGTGCGAACAGCCGCTTGGCCCGGCCGATTACCTCGCGCTCGCCAATTCGTTTCACACGCTGGTGCTCAGCGGTATTCCGCGCCTGGGCAAGGAGAAGCGCAATGAGGCCAAGCGCTTTGTCACGCTGATCGATATTCTTTACGAGCATAAAGTGCATTTGGTGTGCGCGGCCGATGCGCCGCCGTCCGAGCTTTATCAGGCCGGCGACGGGGCCTTCGAGTTCGAGCGCACCGTCTCGCGCTTGACCGAAATGCAATCCGAGGATTATTTGAGCGAACACCACGTGCCGTAGCGTGCGCGTTGCCCTCATCCTTCGATAAGCTCAGGATGAGGACGGAAAAATATCCCTCATGCTGAGCTTGTCGAAGCATGAGGCGAGAGTGGGGCGGGGAATAAATGTTCGAAGGATTTGCGCAACACAAAATCAAGGCGAACGGCGTGACGATCCATTGCCGGGTCGGCGGCAAGGGCAAGCCGATATTGCTCTTGCACGGCTATCCGCAAACCCATGTCATGTGGCACAAGATCGCGCCCGCTTTGGCCGAAAAATACACCGTGGTGGCGAGCGATTTGAGAGGCTATGGCGATTCCGCCAAGCCGCCGGGCGATGCCGAGCACAAATCATATTCGAAGCGCGTGATGGCGGCGGATCAGGTTGCGCTCATGCAGGCGCTTGGGCATGAGACCTTCGCGGTGATCGGCCATGATCGCGGCGCGCGCGTGGCGCACCGCATGGCGCTCGACCATCAGGCGCGGATCGAAAAAATGGCGGTGCTCGATATCGTGCCGACGCTCGATGCGTTCGGTGCGATGGACCAGGAACGCTCGACCGCCTATGCGCATTGGTTCTTTTTGATCCAACCCGATGGACTCCCTGAGCGCTTGATCGGCAATGATCCGGCGTTCTGGCTCAAATGGTGCTTGAAGCGCTGGGGCGGTCCGGAGAGCGGGCTCAGCTATTTCGGCGAGGCGGCGATCGCGGAGTATGTCCGTTGCTTCTCGGATCCGGCCGCGATCCATGCGAGCTGCGAGGATTATCGCGCGGGCGCCTCGATCGACATGGTCTATGACCGCGAAGACCCTGGGCGCCAGGTGACCTGCCCAAGCTTGGCGCTTTGGGGCGGTCGGGGACGCGTCGCCAAATGGTGGGATGTGAAAGCCTGCTGGCAGGCGCGCTGCACCAAGTTCAGCGGGAAATCGCTCGATGCCGGGCATTTTCTGGTCGAGGAGCGGCCGGAGGAAACGACGGCCGAATTATTGCGCTTTCTCGCGGCCTAAATTGGTGCGCTATCGACCAGCGTCGATTGGATATAGGCGACCGCGACGGCCGCAAGCGCTGGCACCAGCGCCAAGCCGATCAGCACGAAGGGCCTGAGTGCATCGCCGAATTTGCCGGCAGGCAGTTTGACGCGCTTGGCCGCGACGTCGGCGAAGAAGCACAACAATAGAAGCGCCAGCGCGATCGGGCTCGTTTCGCTATAGAGCACGAGCACGAAGGCCAGCGCGATCAGCGCGCCGCCGGCCCCAAGCAGGAGCGCCGCGCCAAATGGGTAACGATTAACAGGCCAGTTCCAGAGCGCGAAGCCGCCCAGCGCGGTGGCGAGGCCAAAGCTGATCTGCCCAAGCTCAGGCGCAGCCCCGAGAATCGCGATGGCGCCAAGCCCAAGCGCCGCGACCAATAATTTCAAAACGGGGTTGAGCCCGGCGCTGCGATCTAGCTCCAGCCGATAGCCGGCCATTAGGGCGCCAAGCCAGAGCGCGATGAGGCCCAAATAGGTCCAGGCATCGCCGGCGTCGATGCGGGCTTGCGCGATCCAATAAAGCGCGGCCGCGCTGCCGAGCAAATAAAGTGTCTCGCGATAGAGCGGGCCGCGGCGGAAAAAATCCAACAGGAAGCCGATCACGAGTCCGGCCACCACGACATAGGGTAGTTCATGCTCGGGCGCCGAAGGCGGCAGCGGCGGAACGCCGAGTGTCAGGCCATAGGCAATGAGAAAACCGAGCCCGACCGAGGCGCCCGCGACGAGGGGCCCGCGCGCTTGGCCATTGGCGATCCTGATCGCGCCGGTCAGCAGGAAACCGACCGCGACCGGCACCAGCACGCTCTGCACCAAGGGATCGGAGAAGAACCCGGCCATGCGCCATGATGCCTCAGGGCGCGCGCCCTTCCAAGCCCGGCCGGCGCGGCTGGATCTCGCTCTAAGCAACGCCGCCTTGAAGCGGGACGCCGCCTGACCGATACTTTAGGCAACGCGCATCCCTCATAGCGCGGCCCCCACGAACTAGATCGGGAGATCAAATCATGGCCACCGCGAAGGCACAGATCGCCGAAGGCGTCTTTCTGAAAGATCCCAAATTGTTCCGCCAGCAATGCTATGTCGACGGGCAGTGGGTCGATTCAGAATCGAAGCGCACCATCAACGTCACCAACCCGGCCGATAACAGCGTGATCGGCACGGTGCCGTCCTTGACCACCGCCGATACGCGCCGCGCGGTCGAGGCCGCCAATCGCGCGTTCCCCCTCTGGCGTAACAAGACCGCCAAGGAGCGCGCCAAAATTTTGAAGGCGTGGTTCGATCTGATGATCGCCAATCAAGACGATCTCGCGCTCTTGATGACCGCCGAGCAGGGCAAGCCGCTGAGTGAATCGCGCGGCGAGGTGGTCTATGGCGCGTCCTTCATCGAATGGTTCGCGGAAGAGGGCAAGCGCGCCTATGGCGATGTCATCCCGACCCCGACCAATGATCGGCGCATCGTGGTGACCAAGCAGCCGGTTGGCGTCGTCGCGGCGATCACGCCGTGGAATTTTCCGAACGCGATGATCACGCGGAAGGCGGGCCCCGCGCTCGCCGCCGGTTGCACCATCGTGATCCGGCCCGCGACCTCGACGCCCTATTCGGCATTGGCCTTGGCCGAGCTCGCCGAGCGCGCCGGAATCCCAAAGGGCGTGCTCAACATCGTGACCGGGCCCTCGGGCGAGGTTGGCCGCGAGCTGACCGCCAATCCGATCGTGCGCAAGCTCTCCTTCACCGGCTCGACCGAGGTCGGCAAGATTTTGCTCGAGCAATGCGCCAAGACGGTCAAGAAGGTTTCGATGGAGCTCGGCGGCAACGCGCCCTTCATCGTGTTCAACGACGCCGATGTCGACGAGGCGGTCAAGGGTGCGATGCTGTCGAAATATCGCAATACCGGGCAGACCTGCGTGTGCGCCAACCGGTTCCTGGTGCAGGACAAAGTGTATGACGCGTTCGCCTCGAAGCTGGCGGACGCCTCGAAGAAGCTTCGCGTCGGCAATGGCCTTCAAGGTGAGACCGACCAGGGCCCCTTGATCGACATGGCGGCGGTCGCCAAGGTTGAGGAGCACATCAAGGACGCGGTCGATAAGGGCGCCAAGATACTCTCGGGCGGCAAGCGGCATGCGCTCGGTGGGTCCTATTTCGAGCCGACCGTGCTCGCCAATGTGAATACGCAGATGAAGGTGGCGCGCGAGGAGACCTTCGGGCCGCTCGCGCCGCTGTTTCGCTTCAACACCGATGAAGAGGCGATCCAGATTGCCAATGACACCGAATTCGGCCTCGCGGCGTATTTTTATAGCCGCGATATCGGGCGGATCTGGCGCGTCGCGGAGGCGCTCGAATATGGCATTGTGGGCATCAATGTCGGGATCATCTCCAACGAGGTCGCGCCGTTCGGCGGCATGAAGGAATCCGGCATCGGCCGCGAGGGCTCGCATTACGGGCTCGATGAATATCTCGAGACCAAATACATGTGCATGGGCGGCGTGGATCGCTAGAAACGCCGCGTGATGTAAACTCTCGAAAGGGCCTCATCCTGAGCTTGTCGACCTGCCTGCGCGAAGCCGAAGCGGCTTCGCTTCGGCGGAGGCAGGACGATGAGGCCCTTCTTCTTTGACCCTCATGCTTCGCCCTTTGACTGCGCCGCCCCTCATCCTGAGCCTGTCGAAGGAGAGGGCGCGGCGCGCTCAGGGTGAGGAAGTGCAGCGCGAGGGTCGTGAAATTGGGCGGAGGCATTCATGTCCGACTTCGATCTGATAGTGATTGGCGGTGGCTCTGGCGGCGTCGCGTGCGCGCGGCGCGCGGCGAGCCATGGCGCCAAGGTTCTCCTGATCGAGGCCCATAGGCTTGGCGGCACCTGCGTCAATAAGGGCTGCGTGCCGAAGAAGCTGTTCGTCTATGGCGCGCACTTCAAGGACGAGTTCGAGGACGCGCGCGGCTTCGGCTGGACGATTGGTGATGCGCGATTCGATTGGGCGACGCTCAAGGCCAATACCCATGAAGAGGTCGCGCGGTTGAACGGTATTTACGCCAAACTTTTGAGCAATTCGGGCGTGACCACGATCAAGGGTTGGGCGCGGCTCGTGGATGGTCAGCGCGTCGAGGTCAATCGCGATATGCACAAAGCCAAGACCATCGTGATCGCGACCGGCGGCCAGCCGGTCAGGCCCAATATCCCAGGTGCGGAGCTTGGCGTTATTTCGGATCACATGTTCGAGCTCGCAGGCCTACCCGAGCGCGCGGTGGTGGTTGGCGGCGGTTATATCGCCTGCGAATTCGCCGGCATTCTTCAAACGCTCGGTGTGCAGACGACGCAGCTTTACAGGGGCGAGGCGTTGTTGCGCGGCTTCGACCAGGAATTGCGCGAGGTGATCGGCGATGAGATGCAGAAGCGCGGCATCGCGCTTCGGCTGCGCACCGATTTGATCAGGATCGAGCAGGGCCAGCGCGGTCTTAAAATCGAGACCACGCATGGCGATGCGCTGAACGCCGATTTGGTGCTGTTCGCCACGGGGCGTGAACCGAACACGAAAGGCTTTGGTCTGGAGGAGGCGGGTGTTGCGCTGGGCGAGCGCGGCGCGGTTGCGGTCGATGAATGGTCGCGGTCCTCGGTGCCCTCGATCCATGCCATCGGCGATTGCACCGACCGGATCAATTTGACGCCAGTCGCCATTCACGAGGGGCGGTGCCTGGCCGAGACGCTCTATAACAACAACCCGATGAAGCCCGACCATCGCGACGTGCCGACGGCGGTGTTCAGCCAGCCTGAAGTCGGCACGGTTGGGCTGGGCGAGGAGGACGCGCGGCGAACCTTTGGCCAAATCAAGATCTTCAAGACGCGCTTCCGCCCGATGAAGCACACGCTCTCAGGGCGCAATGAAACCGTCTTTATGAAGCTCGTGGTCGACCAGGCAAGCGACAAGGTGGTCGGCTGCCACATGGTCGGCGCGGGCGCGGGCGAGCTGATCCAAATCCTTGGCGTCGCGGTCAAATGCGGGGCGACCAAGGCCCAGTTCGACGCCACCATGGCGGTCCACCCGACGGCGGCGGAGGAGTTCGTTACGCTCTACCAGCCCGTGCCCGAACCCAAAAGCAAAGCGGCGGAGTAGCGACGTCCGCCAAAGCTCTGGAAAAGCGCGGGTTTTTCTGGGATGATGACAGATATCGCGTCGGCTGGCGGGGGCTGCTTGGGCGCATAATTGGCGTTTGTGAGGAATGATGGCACGCGAATGGAATCCGGAAAGCTGGCGCGGCCTGCCGATCCAGCAGCAACCGGTTTGGCCCGAACGCGGCGCGCTTGAGCGCGTCGAGGCGCGGCTGAAGCGCTTCCCGCCGCTGGTGTTTGCCGGCGAGGCGCGGAATTTGAAGGCGCGGCTCGGCCAGGTGGCGAGCGGCAAGGCGTTTCTGTTGCAGGGCGGCGATTGCGCCGAGAGTTTCGCCGAGTTCCACGCCGATAATATCCGCGACACGTTCCGCGTGCTGTTGCAGATGGCGGTGGTGCTGACCTTTGGCGCCAAGCGCCCGACCGTGAAGGTCGGGCGGCTCGCGGGGCAGTTTTCGAAGCCGCGCTCGGGCGACACCGAGACCATCGGCGGTGTGACGCTGCCGGCCTATCGCGGCGATATGGTGAACGCGATCGAGTTCGACGCCGATGCGCGCCGGCCCGACCCTGAGCGGCTCGCCCAGGCCTATAATCAATCGGCCGCGACGCTGAATTTGATCCGCGCCTTTGCCCAAGGCGGGTTCGCCGATTTGCATCGCGTGCATCGCTGGAATTTGGGCTTTGTCGCGAAAAGCCCGCAGGCCGCGCGCTATGAGGATCTGGCTAATCGCTTATCTGAAACGCTCGACTTCATGGCGGCGTGCGGGCTGACCTCGGAAAGTACGCCGCAATTGCGCGAGACCGAGTTCTATACCTCGCACGAGGCGCTCATTCTGGAATATGAGCAGGCGCTGACGCGCGTCGATTCAACCAGCGGCGATTGGTATGCCTGCTCGGCGCATATGCTTTGGATCGGCGATCGCACGCGCCAGCCGGGCGGCGCGCATGTCGAGTATTTGCGTGGCGTCAAAAACCCGATCGGCCTCAAGGCTGGGCCCTCGCTCGCGCCGGACGAATTGATCCGCCTGATCGACACGCTCAATCCTGAAAACGAGCCGGGGCGCCTCACCATCATCGCGCGCATGGGCGCCGATAAGGTCGAGAGCGGCTTGCCCCCCTTGGTGCGCGCGGTCGAGCGCGAGGGCCAGGCGGTTGTCTGGGCGTGTGATCCGATGCACGGCAACACGATCAAATCCTCAACCGGCTATAAGACGCGCGTGTTCGATCGTATTTTGGCCGAGGTGAAGGGCTTCTTCGCGGTGCATCGCGCGCTCGGCACCTATCCGGGCGGCGTGCATTTCGAGATGACCGGGCAGGATGTCACCGAATGCCTCGGTGGCGCGCAGGCGATCACCGAGGAAGGTTTGCGCGATCGCTATCACACGCACTGCGACCCGCGGCTCAACGCCTCGCAGGCGCTTGAGCTGGCCTTTCTGGTTGCCGAGCAACTCAATGCCGAGCGCGTCGAAGACCGGCGCTTGCAGACCGCGTCGTAAGTGAGGGCGCTCTCGCGCATTGCCAGAGGGTCGGCCCCGTCATGACGGACAAGGCGACATTGACGAGCGAAGCCGAGATCGCGCGCTTCACCGACCGCTATTTCATCAAGACGCGCGAGGCGATCCGTCGCTTTGGCGACAAGCGCGTCACCTACGCGATCTTCATGCGCCGCCCGGTCTGTTTCGCGCCGCGCCTGATGCAGGATTGGCTCGACGCGGTCGCCGCCGCGCGCGGCACTAAATTCGAGATCGAAACGCGCTATCAAGAAGGCGATTGGGTCGGCGCCGGCGAGCCCTTGCTTTATCTCTCGGGTTCGCTCGAAGCGTTGGTCGATCTTGAGACGATCTATTTGCAAAAGCTCGGGCCCGCCTGCGTCGCGGCCTATAACGCCTATACCATGGTGGTGACTTTGCCCAAGGTCTCCTTCATCGCCATGGACGCGCGCCATTGCGCCGGCCAAGAAATGGCCGAGATGATGGCCTATGCCGCGAGCGTGGGCTCGGCCGCGGCCAAGCGCGAGGTGGGCGCGATCGGCTTTATCGGCAACACCAATGACGCGACCGCGGCCTATTTCGGCAATCAGCGCGGGCTCGGCACCATGCCGCATGCCTTCATCGGTTATGCCTCGTCGACCTTGCGCGCGGCCGAGATGTATCACGAGGCGTACCCTGACGAGCCGCTTACCGTGCTGGTCGATTATTTCGCGCGCGAGATTACTGACGCGCTGGCCGTGGCGCGGCGCTTCCCCTATCTCGCGTCAAGCGGGCAAATGAATGTGCGGATCGACACCCATGGCGGGCGCTTCGTCGAAGGGCTCGATGTGTCGCGCTCTTACGACGTGCTTGAGCGGCATAATCCGCGCGCGGTCAGGCAATATCGGAGCGAAACTGAATTGCGCTGGTTGGTCGGCACCGGCGTTAGCGCGGCGGCGATATTCTCTTTACGCGAGGCGCTCGATGAGGCCGGTTTCGAGCGGGTCCAGATCATCGCGAGCTCGGGCTTCAGCCCAGAGAAATGCAAGGTGATGGCGAGCGTCGACGCGCCGATCGATGTGATCGGCAGCGGGTCTTTTTTGCCCGAATTGTGGTCCGAGACCTATGCGACCTCGGATATCATCGAATATGACGGCAAACCGCGCGTGAAGGTCGGGCGCGAATTCCTGATGCGCGATGGGCGCAGCACC
>SHWC01000001.1 GCA_009691045.1 Alphaproteobacteria bacterium
GTGGCCGCGCCGCGCACCGTGTTCGTCAGGCGGGAACCCTCTTCAAGTCGGTTATTAGCAATTGACAAGGCGGGCGCGCCTCGGCTTAAAATCTCCGGATAGGAAAGGAACTTTATCGCGGGTCAACCGAGCGGTCGGCTTCAAAGCGGACAAGACAAGCGGGGCCTGCGGTGTCGAGGGGAACACCAACAGCCAAAGCGCTGGCCAACTCTACAGCGCTAACATGACCCCCGTTTGTGTGGCCCTTTTGGGCCGGGGGGTGAGAATTCGGAGGTTCTTCGGCGCGAAGTCGCGGCGAAGGAAGGACCGAGCGGGCTATTCGCGGCGATGATGAGACATCGCGGCGATGATGAGACATAATGCAACATAGTGAGCGGGAGGAATGCGAATGGGTATTAGCAGACGGACAATCCTAAAAGGCGCAGCAGCAGCCGGCGCCGGCGTCGTGGCGGGCTTCCCTCACGTCTTCGTCAAGGATTTCGGCCAGGCGTGGGGCGCCGACAAGCCCTGGATCACGAAGGACGGCAACATCAAGGTCGGCCTTTTGTGGTCGCTCACGGGCCCGCTTGCGGTCGTTGAGACCGACTCGACGATGGTCTCGCAGTTCGCCATCGACAAGATCAACAAGGCCGGTGGCGTGAAGGGCAAGATGATCGAGCCCGTGATCATCGACGCCAAGTCCGACATCAAGGTGTTCTCGGAGAAGATTTCCGAGCTGATCCTGAAGCATCGCGTCGTCACGACCCATGGTTGCTACACCTCGGCCAGCCGCCGCGCGGTGATGCCGATCGTGATGAAGTGGGATCATCTGTTCTACTACCCGACCTGCTATGAGGGCCGGGAGTGCATGCAGAACATCATCAATACCGGGCCGCTCGCCAATCAGCACTCGTTCGAGCTGGTGCCGTTCATGGTGAAGAATTTCGGCAAGAAGGTTTATCTGGTCGGCTCGAACTACATTTGGCCGAAAGAGTCGAACAAGAACGTCAAAGTGTGGCTCGAGCGGGCCGGCGGCGAAGTGGTCGGCGAAGACTATGTGCCGCTAGGCGGTTCGGAGTTTGGGCCGGTCTTCAACAAGATCCGCCAGAGCGGGCCGAACTGGATCATGTCGACGGTGGTGGGCGATTCGGACGTGGCGTTCCACAAGCAATTCCTGCAGGAAGGCTTCAAGTCCGACAAGTTGCCAATCGCCGCGTTGACGACGGGTGAAATCGAAACCAAGGCGATGGGCAATGAGGCGGGTGCCGGTCACTTCCTCTCGGCGCCCTATTTCCAAACCCTCCCGAACCCGACGAACGAAAAGTTCGTGCAGGAATATTTCGCGAGCGAGTGGGGCAAGAACGGCGTGACCCACTACAACATGGAAGAGACCTACACCGGCATTCTGTTCTGGGTGAAGGCGCTCGAACGTGCGCTCGATAATACGGGCGGTGATTGGGAGGCCATTACGCCGCGCATGCTGCGCGACGTGTCCGGCAACTACAAGGATCAGGGCCCGGCGATGCTCACGGACGAGGAATCGCCCGAAGGCAAATGCTGGATCGATCCCGAGAACTTCAACTATCACTGCATCCCGAAAATCGGCCAGTGTCAGGCCGACGGCCAGTTCAAGATTGTGTTCTCGGCGGAAAAGCATGTACCGCCGGATCCATTCGCGATCTATCCCGATCGCGGCGTGTGTAAGGTCGATGGCCTGCACAAGCCCGACGGCAAGGTCGAGACTGGCGTGCTCTAAGTCGAACGGCAAATCCCTCGGGCGTCGCGCGGCAAGCCACCGCGCCACGTTCGAGGGTGCTGCCCTTGGCCCGGGTAGCTCGGGAAAATGTCGACTTGGTTGCGGGCAGCGCGAGTTCGTTCTAAAACCTTCGAATACAAAATCAAGAACAGGCATCAGGCTGCGTGCGCGTGAGGTCTGATGCTGGCGGCATCGGGAGGGCAGTCTGAAGGCCCATGAGTGTTCATGATTTTTGGACCCCGTTTTCGGCGGGGCCGTTTGTAAACGCGCTGTTCCTCGGGTTCACGCTCGGCGCCATTTGGCTGCTGGCGGCGCTCGGGCTGACCATCATTTATGGCACCATGGGCGTCATCAATATGGCCCATGGCGAGTTCATCATGGTCGGCGCTTATTTCACCTTTTTGTTGCAGACCGAGGGCGGCATTCCTTGGCTGGCTTGCCTGCCGCTGGCCTTTATCGGGGTCGCCATTCTCGGCTGGATCGTCGAACGATTGTTGATACGACATCTATACGCTCGACCATTGGACACCCTGCTCGCCACCTGGGGCGTGTCGCTGGTCTTGGTGCAGGGCGTGCGCCTGATCTTCGGCGGTGAGCCGCAATATGTGGCCGTGCAGCCCCATGCGCTGACGCAAAGCGCCGAGCTCGCCTTTATCCATATTCCTTGGCTGCGCATTTTCATTTTGGGCGCCACGCTGGCGCTGGCGGCGGGAACCTGGGCGATTCTTTACAAGACGATTTATGGCATTCGCGTCCGCGCGGTGATGCAGAACAAGGAAATGGCGGCGTCGTTCGGCATCAATGCCCAGCAAGTCTATGGCATGACGTTCGCCTATGGCGCGGGGCTTGCCGGCATTGCCGGCGCCATGTTCGGCGGTTTGAAGACCGTGTTCCCCGATATGGGCCTTGGCTACATCGTCGAGGCGTTCCTGGTCGTTGTCACCGGCGGCGGGCATTTGTTCGGCAGTATCTATTCGAGCGCGATCTTGGGCGAGCTCAACTCGGTTTTCTCGTACTTCACCAACAGCACCTTCGCGCGGTTCGTGCTCTTCGTGCTGATCGTTGTGTTCTTGCGCTTTTATCCGCAGGGGCTGTTCCCTGAAACGAAGGCACGGCGGTAAAGGCAGAGATCGCGATCATGAACGGTCAATCGAGCAATATTTACAACGATCCCAAGGCGCAGTGGTTCGCTTACATCGTGCTATTCGGCGTACTCGCGCTGATTCCTACCTTCGGCACGGAACCGTTCCAGCTTCGGGTGTTTTCGAGCTACGCCGTCTACGCGATGCTCGCGGTGTCGGCCAGCATGGTGTGGGGCTTTGGCGGAATTTTGAGCCTGGGTCAGGGCATACCCTATGGCCTCGCGGCCTATTGCATGGGCGCGACCATGCAGATGCAATTCCAAACGCCGGACGACCCGATCCCAAGCTTCATGCTGACCAACGAGTTGAACGAGTTGCCGAGCGTTTGGCAGCCGTTCTGGAATACGTCGGTCGGTCTCATTCTGGCGCTTGGCGTTCCGACCGTCGTCATGGTGGTGTTCGGATTCCTGATGTTCCAGGCGCGCCTCGCGGGGGCGTTCATCGCGATCATGACGCTCGCCATGCTGAACGCCTTCTACAGCATGGCGCAGGACCTGCAGCCCTTCACGGCGGGCTTCAACGGCATCTCGCCGCCCAATGCCTTCAAGGCGTTCGGCGTCGAGGTCGACCCCTATAGCTCGATGCTCTATTGGATCAACCTCGGTGTCCTTGCGCTGGTCACCCTGGGGTCGAAATACATGCTGCAAAGCAAGTTCGGTACCCTGGTGCGGGCGACACGCGACGATGCGGAACGTGTGCGTTTTCTCGGCTATAGCGTGGCGTATTATCAAATCGTCGTCTTCGTGTTTGCCGGTTTGATCGCGACGCTGGCCGGCATTCTCTGGGTCATGACGCAGCAATATGTCTCGCCGACCGCGTTCGAGACGCCGTTTAGCATCTATATGGTGATCTGGGCGGCGGTCGGTGGCCGGCACTCTTTGTTCGGCGCAATTGTCGCCGCCATCGTGCTCAACTATCTGCAGACCGAGCTCGCCGACATCAGCGATATGTGGCAGAAGGCCTGGCTCCTGATCCTGGGCGGCATCTTCATCGCGGTCGTGCTGCTGTTGCCGCGTGGGCTCGCGGGAATGTTCGAGTATTTGATGGGCTTCATCAAAATTGGCGGGCGCAATTCGAGCTCGACGCGCGTTTCCGAGAATTGATGAGGGTGACATGGGTGTATTGCTCGAACTCAAAGATTTGACCAAGGCCTATGATACCTATGCCGTGGTCGATCATCTCAACCTAACGATCAATGAAGGCGAGCTGCGTTGCCTGATCGGGCCGAACGGCGCGGGCAAAACCACGACGATGGACCTGATCACCGGCCGGCAAAAGCTGACCGGCGGCAAGGTGATTTTCGATGGGCGCGAGATCAACGGCCTGAAAGAGCATCAGATCGTTCGGCGTGGCATCGGGCGCAAATTCCAGGTGCCGGCCGTGTTCCGCGATCTTTCGGTGCGCGAGAACCTCGAGGTTGCGTTCAATCGGACGCCCAATCCGTTCTCCAACATGCTCATGTTTTTCAACCGCACCGACAAGAAGCGCTTCGATGAAATCGTCGAACTAAGCGGGCTTGGCGACCGGCTCGATCACAAGGCGGGCTTTTTGTCGCACGGCGAAACGCAGTGGCTCGAAATCGGCATGGTGTTGACGCAAAACCCGCGCCTTCTCCTGATGGATGAGCCGACCGCCGGCATGACCGAGCAGGAAACCCTCAAGACATCGGAAATCTTCAAGCGCCTGAAGGGCGCGCATACGTTGGTTGTCGTGGAGCACGACATGACTTTCGTGCGCGAGATCGCGGAAACCATTTCGGTCTTGCATCTCGGCAAGCTGCTGGCCGAAGGGCCGATGCACCAGGTCGAAAACGATCCTAAAGTGCGCGAGGTCTATCTGGGCGCGGAGGGTATCTCCGATGCTGCTTGATTTGCGCGAGGTGGGTTCCTATTACGGCAATACGCCGATCTTGCGGAACATTTCATTCGAGCTCGACCAGGGGCAGTGCCTGGCCGTGCTTGGGCGCAATGGCGTCGGCAAAACGACCCTGATGCGCACGATCATGGGTCTTACCACCAAGATGACCGGTTCGATGTCGATCGCCGGACAAGATGCCTCAAAAATGTCGACCTATCTTCGCTCGCATGCCGGCTTCGGCTATGTGCCGCAGGGGCGCGGCATTCTCGGCAAATTCACGGTGCGGGAAAACATTCTGCTCGGCACGTTCGCGCGGACCGACAAAAAGGTAGGGATCCCGAAGATGTGCCTCGAGTTGTTCCCCTATCTCGCCGAAAACCTGGACAAGCGCGCCGGTTTGCTTTCAGGCGGTCAGCAGCAGCAACTCTCGATCGCGCGCGCGCTGGCGACCGATCCCAAGGTGCTGTTGCTTGATGAGCCGACCGAAGGCATTCAGCCCAATATCGTGCAGGAGATCGAGGCCACGTTGCATCGGCTCAACAAAGAGGTCGGCATCACCATGATTTTGACCGAGCAGCACATCAAGGTGGCGCGCGAGTTGGCCGACAAATTCATCATCATGGATACCGGGCGTGTTGTGGCCCTAGGCCCAATTGCCCAACTGAGCGACGAGTTGATCGAGGAACATCTGACCTTATAGAGAGGCGGTTTGCCTTCGGTACGACGAAGCAAAACGCCAAGAGAATGCCACAGACCAAAGCCTAGGACAAAGGGAGGCACGCATGATCAAGATCCCGAAAAAGGGTAGCAAAGATCGCGAGCGGATGATCAAGGAGCACAAGGCCTGCATCGATTCGATGAAAGGCGTTGCGGGTTGCACCATCCTGCGCTGCAAGACGCCGGGCGACACGACGGAGGTGTCGGGCGGCATTCATGACGATTTCCAACTCAATCGCGTGCTCTTGCGCATGCGTGGCCAGCCGGCGCGCAACAAGCTCGTGGTGATTTGCACCAAGGTTGAAAAAGAGTGGCGAATCGGCCGGCTCTCGGGCATTCGCGGCGTGCCGCCGGTGTTCGTGGGCGACAAGGTATACAACAACGAGCAAGACCCACAGCATGACATTTTCCTGATGCGGCTCGATGAGCTGGCGGAGAGCGACGGCATGCCCGAGCACTTCCACGAGGGGTGGAAGCGGCGGAGCGACAACTGGGTCGCGACCTGAGCAAGGGGCTCAGCCACTTCTGGTGATTGCCGCGTAGGGACACGCGGTGCGGGAAACGAACGCGCAGACCGACTCTAAAGCGGCGCGCGGCATGAGGGAGACAACCCATGGCTTGGATGAGACTGACCGGCTACGCAGACAAATTTGGCGTGCACCCCGGTGATAAGATTCGCTTTTACGTCAATTGCGACGGGCCGAAAAATTACGACGTGCAGATCATGCGAATCGTGAATGGCGATACCAATCCGCGCGGGCCGGGCCTGATCGAAAAGCCGGTCAAGGCCACATGCAACGGCAATCACGCCGGTCGCCGTCAGGTGATCTATTCAGGCTCCTATGGCTGTCACAAGGACGAGCCGGAGTTCCGCGTCGATAGTTTCACCATGCAGGCCTGGATCTGGCCGACCACGCCAAAGACGCACCCGAAATATTGGAAGCACGGCGCCCAAGGCATCATGGGCAAGTGGTCCAAGAACAAGGGCTATGGGCTGTTCATCAATGAGGAAGGTTGCCTCGAGGTTCGCATCAACGAGCACAAGATTTCGACCAAGGCGCCGATCCGCGATCACGCATGGCATTTCGTCGCGGCGAGCTTCAATGCGAAGACCGGCGAGGTGGTGCTCTATCACGAGCCGCAGATCGTTTATGCGCTCGACCCAGCCATTCCGCCCGTCAAGAAAAAGCTGGCGGGCGCCAAGATCAAGCACGACGATATTCCGTTCACCGTGGCTTGCTATGTCGATCGCAAGGACCCAAGCCCTGAGGCGCACGCCTCGGTGCCGGCGGGCGTCGTCATGGGCGGGCCCTATAATGGGAAGATCGATAGTCCGCGTCTGTGCAACCGGGCGCTCTCGCGGCTCGAGATCGAAACCATGAAGCTCGGCGCGCAGCGCGGCATGAGCGAGCGGCGCCATTCGGGTCCGACCGGCGAGCTCGCCACCGCGATCGTCGGCGCGTGGGATTTCTCGGCCGGGATCAACACCGCGTTCGGCCATGACAAGGGCCCCTATCGTTATGATTTGACGATCGTCAATTGCCCGACGCGTGCGATGACTGGGCATAATTTTTCGGGTGATAATTTCGATTGGAAGCATGCACCGGAGGAATATGGCGCGATCCACTTCCATGATGACGATGTCGATGACGCGCGTTGGGAGGTTTCGTTCGAGTGGGATTTGCCGGCCGATACCAAGAGCGATTGCTATGCGGCCAAGCTCACCACCAAGGATGGCGATGAGGATTACATTCCGTTCTTCGTGACGCCGCGCGTCGGCCAAGAGCAGTCGAAGATCGCGGTGATCATCCCGACCATCTCCTACATGGCCTATGCGAACGAGCATCTCGCCAACAACGCGGGCGGCGCGGAATTGCTGGTCTATCGCGTGCCGATCATGCAGCACCAGAACATGTTCTTGGCTGAGCACCGCGAATATGGTGGCTCGATCTATGACACGCACACCGATGGCTCGGGCCTTTGCCTATCGTCGCGTTTGCGACCGATCCTCTCGATCCGGCCGAAATACGATCACTTCTTGATGCAGGCGCCCTGGCAGTACCCGGCCGATTTGCATCTGATCTGCTGGCTCAACCAGATGGATTACAAGTACGACGTGATCACCGACGAGGACATCCACTATGACGGCCTCGCGCGGATCAAAAATTACAACGTGCTGATCACCGGTTCGCACCCCGAGCATAATTCAGGGCCCGAGCTCGATGCGTTGCACGACTATACGCAGCAGGGCGGCCGCCTGATGTATATGGGCGCGGATGGCTGGTATTGGGTTCACTCTTACCACCCGGCCTATGAGCATCTTGGGCGCGGTGTCATCACCGAGATGCGCCGTTGCGAATCAGGCATTCGTACCTGGCGCGCGGATCCGGGTGAGTATTATCACCAGGGCACGGGCGAGCTTGGCGGCATGTGGCGCTATCGCGGCCGGTATCTCCACACGGTCGCCGGCACCGGCATGTCGTCGGAGGGCTTCGACATTTCGTCTTACTATTCGCGCACGGCGGAATCGAACGACCCGCGCGTCGCCTGGGCGTTCAAGGGCATCGGCTATGACGAGAAGCTCGGCAATTTCGGCTTTGTCGGCGGCGGCGCCGCCGGCACCGAGCTCGACATCGTCGATACCATGTTGGGCTCGCCGCCGCACACACTCGTGGTCGCGACCTCGGCCGGTCGGCACACCGAAGCCTATTTGCTGGTCATGGAAGACTATGGCTTCAACCAGCAGGGCCTCGATGGTACGCAGCATCCGCGCGTGCGTTCCGACATCGCTTTTCACGAAACGCCGAATGGCGGCGGCTGCTTCGCGTTTTCCTCGATCGCCTTCTGCGGCTCGCTGCCGTGGAACAATGGCAAGAACAACATCTCGAAGCTGGTTGGCAATGTGCTCGACCGGTTCATGAAGGATGGGCCCTTGCCGCCGGCGCCGAAGAACGCGATCAAGCATCGCGGCCGCGCCGATTACGACCAACCGCTCAACAAGAAGCGGAAATAGGTCTAGGGACCATCAGCACCAGGCTCAGGGCGTTTCGCCCTGAGCCGGGAGCGTGGGGATGTTTGTTCACCCCGAGCTAGGTTATTTCGACGAACGCGAGGATTTGACCGCGGCGCGGCTCTATGCCGGCACGCAACTCGCTTTTGGTCGCGCGCGCGCATTGCCGCCGATTGCTTATCGCTCGAAGGTGTTCGCCGATCTCGAAGACGAGAAGATTTGGACGCGAGACTGGATCTTTGTCGGCGGGCTCGACCAAATTCCCGAGGCGGGCGATCTTTTGCCCTACACGGTCGGCCATCATGGCATTCACGTACAGCGCCGGGCCAACGCATCACTGATCGGGCGCTTCAACAAGGCCCAGCATGGCGGTTGTCGTGCGGTGCCGTTGCAGTGCCAGACCGGCGTCAAAACAAAGTGCTCGTTCACCTCATGCGGCTATAGCCGGGACCGCGACGTGATTCCCGCGATCGAGCTTGGCGATGAGACGCCGGCCATGCGGCAATATCTGGGCGAACAGCCGGATCGCTTATCGCCGGTGCGCGTCGACGCCCTTGGTCCGTTCGTTCATGTCAATCTCGATCAAGGTGCCGATGACCTTGAGTCGCAGCTCTGCCCGGTTGGTGATTTGCTGGCGCCTTATGCTGAGGCGAATGCCAAGGGCATTGCCGGGTTTTGGGTTGAGCACAAATGCAATTGGAAGCTCGCCGGCAAAGCCTTCCTCGACCATGCCGAGGCGCCGGGCATGGCGCCTGTCAAGACCGGCCCACGCGGCAAAGCCAAGCCAAGTGGGACCGTCGCGGCTCAGGCACGGCGCACGATTCCGCTTCGGCCGCTTACCGATCATGATCTGCCGATTTTTGCCACGCTTGATGACGCGGCGCGCGGCGAAGCGCGGCTCGCTTGGGCCTTTCCAAACCTTTTGATCGTGGCGATGCCTGATCATTTGGTGACGATCGGTCTGCAGCCGACCGCGTTTTGCGCGACGCTTTATCGCGTGCGGCTCTATGTCAGCGGCAAAGCCAAAGGCATCAAGGCTACGCACCCGGCCGTGGTGAAGCGGCTTGGTTTTTGGCGGGACGTCCTGGCGAAGGTGGGTGAGCACGCCGCGGCCGCGCAAATCGAGGCGGAGCGTTGGGGCACGCCGTCTTGGCCCGAGACCCAAGGCAAGAAGCGCCCGATTGAACAGAGTGAATATGGTTACATCTTGCAGCGCTATGTGGTCGACCGCCTGCTCACCAAGCACGATTATCATTGGGCCGGGGCCATGACCGACGCGCGCGTTCGTTGAACCGCGATGGTCTATAGCGTCCAACAGATCAAATACGAGATGCTTGCCTACATCAAAGAATTCGGCGGCGAGTTCGGTGATTATTATGTCGGCATCGCGGCTAATCCGAAGGCCGAGCTGTTCAAGCGCCATGGCGTGCACCAGAAGAAAGACCCATGGCTCTATAAGCAGACGCTCACCTTCCTGGCGGCGCGCACGGTGCAGCGCTATTTTCTGGAACAGCTCGGCACCGATGGCGAGCCGGTCTTGCGCGGCGATGAAGATACCGATTGCGTCTACATCTACAAAAAGAGCGAGCGGACCAAGCCATGACGGAAAAGCAAAAAACAAAGGCGCGCGTCAAAAAGGGCGCCGCGTCGGGCAGGGTCGATCATGGCTTTGCGCTCTATAGCAATGGCGATTTTACGGGTGCACTCGAGATTTGGCGACCGCTCGCCGAGGCGGGCGATGCGCAGGCGCAGGCCTGGCTCGGCTCGCTCTATGCCAATGGCGAAGGCGTCGCGCTCGATGACCGCGAAGCCTTTGCTTGGTATTTGCGGTCCGCCGAAGGCGGCAATGCGCAGGCGCAGGCCAATGTCGGGGCGTTTTATGCCATGGCCAAGGGCGTTGAAAAGAACGAGGCCGAGGCCGTGCGCTGGTTCGAAAAGGCGGCCGCGCAAGATGACGCCAACGCGCAATTCAATCTTGCCGTGCTCTATACCAAGGGTCAGGGCGTGGCGGCGGACAAGGCCAAGGCTGCCGCGCTCTATCGGCGCGCGGCCGAGCGCGGCCATTATCCCTCGCAAGCGCGCCTCGGTCATACTTATGCGAATGGTATTGGTGTCGAGAAGAACCGCGTGCAGGCGTTTCTCTGGCTTTCGCTCGCGGGGCAGCATGGCATCGGCACCGCGCTGCAAGAGCTCGATGCGCTGGTCAAATTGATGTCCATCGAGGAAAAGCAACAAGCGCTCGGCCAGTTCAACGCGCTACGCGCACAAACCAAAGACGCCGTCGGGCCCACGCGGCTGGATATCAAGCTCGGCACTTGAACTCTATTTGATTGTCACCGTGCAGTGCAGCGTTTTGACCGCGCCGTTCTTGTCACTGAGTTCGACTGTAACCAGGCGATCTTCGAGGCCCACCCAAAATTGCGGTCCTGCCGGGCAGAACGCGTCCGTGGCGATGTCGTCCACCGGCGCGCTCTGGCCATAGCGTCGATCTTGCGGCGAGGGCGAAAAGACGATGCGCACGGTCGCCGCCAATTCGGTCGGGGCGTCGAGCCCGGCCACCCGCCAGCCCATGGGCAAATCATACGCGCGGTAATGTTCCTTGAGCCGGCCCAGGAGCGTCACGGGCTCTCCGGTCGCGGCGGTCGCCTGGTGGGCCGCGCCGGCCGTGCCCTCGGCGGTTGTGCCCGGTGCGGCGATGTCCTGCTGGCGGGCCAATTCGCGCTGGGTCTCGAACAGGACGATGACGATGAAGATCACCAGGCTGAAGCCGATCATCAGCCAAAGCCCACGCCGCCTTTTGGGCTGCGGGTCACTGGGCAGCGGGTTGCTCGCACGCCGCTTTCCGCGCCCCCGCTCGATCATTAGAATGCCCAGCCGCTCATGCCCTCAGTATAAGGGATGGGCGAACCGGAAGGGGAGACCGCCTTGGACGAATTGTCGAGAGCGCTTCGTCAGGAGCTCGAACGGCGCGATGAGACCATTCTCGCGCTTGAAATGCTGGTGGTCGACCAGGCCTCCCGTCTGCTGGCGCTAGAGGCGCTGGTGCTTGAGACCATGGCCGACGGCGCGGCGGATTTGCCCGCGATCAAGCGGCGCATTGGCGTTACGGCTGAGCGCTTCCGGGACAGATTCGAAGCGATCGAGGGCTTTGCCGAACGCGCCCAGCGCATCGCCGGCGAGATGCTGAAAACCACCGCGATGCAGAGGCCGGCGCGGGCCGCCAAGAAAGCCGCCCCCTCGAAGACCAAGGCAAAGACCAAGAAAAAACCGACACGCCGATAGAGGGTGACCCGCTCAGGTCCACCACCGGCTTCAACCCACCCTTACAATCAGCGGGACCAAATTTATGGCGAGCCCATATTCGACCACGTTTTCTCCCTTCAAGCTCGGCGCTTTCACGCTCAAGAACCGCATCGTCATGGCGCCGTTGACGCGCCAATCGTCCGAGCCCGACGGCACGCCGACCGATGAAATGGCGGCCTATTATGCCAGGCGCGCGCGCGGCGGCGTTTCGATGATTATTTCTGAGGCCGCGTGGCAGAACGATGAGCTCAGCTGCGTCGGCTATATGAGCCAGCCCGGCTGCGCCAATGCGAAGCACGTCAAGGGCTGGCGCAAGATCACCGACGCGGTGCACAAGCACAATGTGCCGATGCTCCTGCAACTCATGCACGCTGGCCGGGTTGCCGATCCGCGTTGTCTTCATGTTGGTGAGTTGGCGGTTTCGGCCAGCGCGACGCAGAGTAAGGGCTGGGTGCTCTATACCGATAGCGACCGGGAGAAAGAAGATCGCGGCATCACCAGCGCTTGGCCGAAGGTCACCTTTCCGCCGGCGCGTGCGCTCACCAAGGCTGAGATCGAGAAAATCGCCAAGGGCTTCGCCGAAGGCGCCAAGCGCGGTATCGAGGCCGGCTTCGATGGTGTCGAGATTCACGGCGCGAACGGCTATTTGCTCTATCAGTTCCTCGACCCCAAGCAGAATCACCGGACCGATGACTATGGCGGCTCGCCCGAAAACAATGCGCGCTTCGCCAAATTGGTGTGCGCGCGTGTGCGCGATGCGATCGGGCCGAACAAGCTGATCACGTTTCGTCTATCGCAAGATGGCGTTGATGATTTCACCGGCGCTTGGCCGGGCGGTGTCACCTATGCGCGGGCGATCGGGCAGGCGCTAAAGGATTCGGCGGTCGATGTGCTGCATTGGTCGAGCTTCGCCTGGTCCGACAATCGCGACCCGAAGGACAAGACGCCGATGCCTCAGGTCATTCGCGAGGCGAGCGGCAAGCCGATGATCACCAATGGCGGCATCGCCGAGGGCGCGCATGCCGAAACCGCGCTCACCACCAATGCGGCCGATCTGGTCGCGGTCGGCCGGCCGCTCTTCGCCCATCCCGATTGGCCCTATATCGTTCGGTCGGGCGAGCCCTATAACTGGGCCAATTTCGACCGCAAATATGTGGTCAAGCCGCCCTATGACTATGAATGTGGCTATCCGTTCGATCTCCTGCGGCCCAACTGGACGCCCGATTTGTCGAGCCGGCGGACCAAAGGCTGGATGGCCTAGCGGCGATGGGCTTGGGGAGCGGGTTGGGGTAGGACACGCGCGCATCGGGGCCCACACCCCCATCGTCATTGCCGGGCTCGACCCGGCAATCCAGTGGTGACGGCATCACGGTGTTTAGAATAGGTCTGGATGCCCGGGTCTTCGCCCGAGCATGACGATGAAAAGAAGGTCGCGCCACACAATCGCTCGGGTTACGCCGCGGTTTTGCGCATCTCCTTGCGTCGCGCGGCAGTGGCGACCTCGTCGACCACGCGCTTGTCGGTCAGCACCACGCCATAGGCATCGCGGGCATAATCGCGCGTGCAAAAGCCATCCAACACGTCATCGCGCACGGTCGCCGGCGTACGCTCCAACGGATCGCCATAGCCACCACCATTCGGCGAATAGATCGCGATGCAATCGCCGACATCGGCTTGCAGGCCAGAGAATTTGGCCGGCATCGAGGTGATGGCGCCCGGCTTCGCCACGTTGAAGGTCTCGACCTTGCCGCCGGCGCCCGCATGACCACCCAAGAAGCCCCAGGGCGCGTCATCATGCCGGTCGCATTCATGGGTCATCGAGCCCTTGCTCAAAAAGCGCTGGACTTTCACGACGCCAAGGCCGCCGCGGAACTTGCCGGCGCCCGACGACACGTCATCGCGCAGTTCATAGCGATCGCAGATCAGCGGCAAATGCATGGCGAGATCTTCGACCGGGTTGTTGCGCGTGTTGCGCATCAGCTCATCGATCGAATCCGGGCCATCGGAATGCGGCCGTCCCCCATAGGCGCCTTCGTTCACCTCAAGGAAAACCCAATAATCGCCGCTGGGCTTTACGCCCGAATAGGCGGCGAAGGAAAGCGTCGCCGAACTGCCCGCGACCACCTTCTCGGGAATCACCGGCGCCAAGGCCTTGATGATCAGATCGACGATGCGTTGCACCTGACCGAAGCGCGCTTCGGCGGCGGCCGGGAAGATCGGGTTGAAGATCGAGCCCAAAGGCGCGATCACGCTGATCGGGCGGAACGAGCCTTCGTTTTGTGGCACATATTCCTCGGTCGTCGCCGTATCCAGAAGCAGCGCGCGGAAGGCGAAATAGCACGCGACCTTGGTCGAGCCCTCGAACGGCACGTTGAACGCGGTCGGCACTTGCGGCGAGGAGCCGGTGAGGTCGACCTCGGCATTATCGCCCTTGATGCGGACCGTGACCTTGACCGGCAAAGGCTTGTTCCGCGTGCGGCCATCGTCATCAAGAAACCCTTCGGCGCGATATTCGCCGTCCGGAATCTCGGCGATGCGCTTTCTGAGCATGGTCTCGGAATAGTCCATCAGCTGGCGGGTCGCCTGCTCGACGGTTTCCTTGCCATATTCGCCGAGCAATTCCTTGAAGCGGCGTACACCGAGGCGCGCCGAGGCCACTTGTGCCTCCAAATCGCCCATCACGAGCGAGGGCACGCGCGTGTTGGTCTCGATGAACTGCCACATTGCCTTGTTGAGCTTGCCCTCTTCATAGAGCTTGATGCCCTTGAACAACATGCCTTCGGCATAGACATCGGGCACGTCGATGATCAGGCCGGGCGTCGCCGCGCCGATATCGACGTGGTGCGCGGTATTGCCGGCGAAGCCGATCAGCTCGCCTTCGTGGAACACCGGCGAGATCACCGCGATATCGGGCGAGTGGCTCGCGCCATAATAGGGGTGGTTGTGCAGCACGACATCGCCCTCTCTCCAGGGGTCGTGCAGCGTTTTTTCGATGCCGCGCAAATAGGCCGGGATCGAGCCGATGTGCATCGGCGTCGAATCCGATTCGCACAGCGTGTTGAAATTTTTGTCGAACAGCCCGGCGCCGAGATCTTGCGATTCGCGGATGATCGAGGAATAGGACATCCGGTAGAGGACGTGGCCCATCTCTTTCGCGACGGTATCGAGCGCGCCGCCAATGACCTGAAGCGTGATCGGATCGATATTGTTGCGGGTCATGGTCATGCCCTCTCGCGAATGTGGAGATTGCCGGATTGGTGAATGTTGCCGGTCCATCCCGGCGGGATCAAGGTGGTGGAGTCGGTCTGCACGACGATCGCCGGTCCATCGATGATGTGACCGGCCAAAAGTTTGCCGCGCGCGAAGCGCGGTGTCTCATGCGTCGTGCCATCGTCAAAGATGGTGCGCCGCGCATAGAGCCACGCGCCTTTCGGGTCGGCATTGGCGGCCGTGCCGAGCGTCGGCCAAACGACCGGTTCTTCCGGCACGCGGGCGACGACACGCAAGGTGATCAACTCGACGTCTTGATCCTCGAAGGCATGGCCATAAACCTGGCGATGCTCTTTGTGGAAATTATCGAGCACGGTTTTACGGCTCTCGAGCGTCAGGCGCGCGGCTGGCATTTCGGCCCGCAGCTCGAAACCTTGACCGACATAGCGGCACTCGGCGATTCGCACGAAACGATGCGCCGCCGCCGGCACGTCATCGGCCTCGAGCGCGGCGCTGGCTTGCGTGGTCAATTCATCGAGCCGCTTGTTGACGCGGTCGAGCGCGGTCTGGTCGGCCTTGGTCAGAACGCAAAGCGAGGCCCCGGTGAATTCATATTGCATGTCGGTCGCCAAGAGGCCGATTGCGGCCTGAATGCCGGGCGCCGGCGGCACGATCACCTCTTTCGCGGAGACGGTTTTGGCCAGCGCCGCGCCATGGAGCGGGCCCGCGCCGCCGAATGGCATGAGAGCGTAGCGCCTGGGATCGACACCCTTCGCCACCGAATTGGCGCGGATCGAGAGCGCCATGTTGGAATTGACGACCCGAATGATGCCAAGCGCCGCTTCGGTGACGCTGACGCCGAGCTTCGGGCAAAGCTGCGTTTCGATCGCTTTCCGCGCGAGCGCGGGGTCGATCTTGACGCCGCCGCCGAGGAAATGCTCGGGGTCGAGCCGGCCAAGCACCACTTGCGCATCGGTCACGGTCGGCTCCACGCCGCCCCGGCCATAGCAGGCGGGGCCTGGCGCGGCGCCGGCCGAGCGCGGGCCAACGCGAAACGCGCCGCCCTCATCGACATAGGCGATCGAGCCGCCGCCCGCGCCGATGGTATCGATGTCGAGCATCGGGGCGAGCACGGGATAGCCGTTCACTTGCGTATCGCGCGGGTTCATCACGCGAAGCCGCCCTTCCGGGATCACGCTGATATCGGCCGAGGTGCCGCCGATATCGACCGTGATGGTGTTGCTCTCGCCCGACATCAAGCCGGCCCACCGGCCGCCGATCACGCCGCCCGCTGGTCCTGACATAAGAATAGTCACGGCGTGCTCGGCCGCGTTCTCAAGCGTGGTGACGCCGCCATTCGATTGCATGACGCGAATTTGGGCGCCAATGCCCTGGCCACGTAGCGTCGATTCGAGCCGCTTCAAATAGCGCCCGACGCGCGGGCCGACAAAAGCGTTCATCGCGGTGGTCGAGAAGCGCTCATATTCGCGGATCACATCGACCACTTCGTGCGAGGCCTCGACATAAAGCCCCGGTAGCGTTTCCTTCACAATCGCCTTGGCGCGCTTCTCGTGCGCATGGTTGAGGAAGGAAAATAGGAAACAAACAATCACCGCCTCGACGCCTTGCGCCTTTAATAAGGTCGCCGCCTCGCGCACCTCGTGCTCGTCCAGGGGCGTTACGATCTCGCCCGTGGGCGGCAAAATGCGCTCGGTGATGGGAATGCGGTTGCGCCGCTTGACCAGCGGCTTCGATTGCCACGGCACATCGAATTGCATCGAGAAGTTTTGCGGCCGCTTGTGGCGCGCCATGTGCAGGATGTCGCGAAAGCCGCGCGTGGTCAGCATGCCGACTTCGGCGCCGTCATATTCGAGCACGGTGTTGGTGGCGATCGTCGTGCCATGCACGATCAGTTTGAGATCGGACGGTTTGATGCCGCCGATTTTGCATAATTCGACGACGCCCGTGACCACGCCTTCGGACTGATCGCCCGGCGTGCTCGGCACCTTGTGAACGAAAACTTTGCGAGAGGCGCCGCTGCCGACCTCGAGAATGAGATCGGTGAAGGTGCCGCCAACATCAACGCCAATTTTTGCCATGACCAACACGCTTTCCCTGTAACAGATCGGCGCAAACCCTAGGCCGGCGAAGCGCCTGGGGGAATCGAGAAGACCTCATAAATTTTGGTACACAAGGGAGCGCCCGTGGCCCCTTTCACTTTTGGGCGAAACCGGGACACGGAGCTGCGCGGCGAGCGCAAATGCGCATTGATTTTACACCAATAATTCACTGGCGGACACACGGTTTCAGTAACATTTGTTAACCGTTGACCAGTCAGATGGGGGCGCAACATGGCTGAGAGGGGAAAAACCGTCCGGCCGAACGCCATAAATAACCATCGGAAGGCCCATTATGCCGGTCAACCATCTGACTCGCCTGTTGTTTTCATCGGTCGCCAAAGCTCGGTTGATACCCGGAGTTTTTCGCTTCGTTGCCGCAATTGCGGTCGGGGCGCTGCTTTTCGGGGATTTTGTTCAATCTACCCAGGCATCGGATCGGCTCCCTGGCATTATCGGGGCGGACAATCGAACACCAGTCGAATCCAAATCCCTGCCATGGTCGGCCATTGGGCGGGTCAATCGCGAAACAGGCGGCTTTGCACGGGCGTCCTGATCGCCCCCAACAAGGCGCTGACAGCGGCCCATTGCTTGTGGAACTCACGGGCCCGGCGCTGGCTTCCCGCCAATGCCCTTCATTTCGTCGCCGGTTGGCGTGGGGGTGCTTATACCGAGCACGCGCGCGGCGTGAATATCAAAATTCGGCCCGGGCTCTCATTCTCAGGCCGCGGCAAACCAAATCACCTATCCGACGATTGGGCGATCATCGAACTCGATCGACCAATCGGCAACAAAGTGGGTTTTGTTCCTCTTGCCTCTCAGGGCGAAAGCTTCGCCACAAAAGAGAAACGTGGCCAGCCCATCCTTTATACGGCGGCCTATAGCACCGACAAGCCGCACATCCTGCAAAGTGATTCCAATTGCCGTCCCCATATCGCGACCTCTAAGGGCCCCTTGCTCATGCACGATTGCGATTTAACGTTCGGAACCTCTGGCGCGCCGATTCTCATTCGTGATAGTGACGGTTATCGAGTGGTCGCGGTCCAGGTTGCCGTCGTGCGCAACGCATGGCAGGAGCGCGGCGTCGCTGTCATTCCCCGATTTGATCGAGTTCTCGCCGCGCGGTGATCAAACACCAGCGCGAAGCGAAGAAGGAGTCTTGCATGCAAGAGCGGCGCTTCGTGCGACAATTTTCGGCCGGTTCGAAACGCCGCGCACGCCGTTTGGGTCTTTGGCGTTTGGTCATCGTGTTCATGCTCGGCTTATCGGTCTGGCCTGTGTTCCCGGCCATGAGTGGTTCACCGGCGGTTTTACCCGGCATTATCGGACGGGATGACCGCTTGCCTGAACGATCAAGCGACCTACCCTGGGGGGCGATCGGCCGGGTCAACCGAGAATCCGGCGGATTTTGCACTGGTGTTCTCATCGGGCCACGCGTCGCGCTGACCGCGGCTCATTGCCTCTGGAATCGCCGCGCCAATCGGTGGCTCCCGCCCGATAGCCTGCACTTCGTCGCCGGTTGGCGCGCGACCTCAAATCTTGGACATGCAAAGGTCAACCAGATCCGAGTGTCACCCAGTTTGGCGTTCGATTTGAAGGGCCGGCCGACACGGTTGTCCGACGACTGGGCTCTGCTCGATCTTGATAGCGCGCTGGGTGATGATGTTGGCTCCGTGCCGATTCTTAGTTTGCCGCCGGGCGCCGCGGTCGCCTTTGCGTCGCGGCGCGATCCCATCGAGGCGGCCGGCTATAATCAAGATCGGCCGCATATGCTTTATCGTCAGGCGGCCTGCCACCTATTCAGTGCCGAAAATGGCGGCCGATTGTTACTCCATGATTGCGATTTGACCCGCGGCGCTTCCGGCGCGCCGATCATGATCGAGCGCGATGGCCGCTACGCCATTATCGCCGTTCAAATTGCGGTACAAAGTCGCGATGGCGAAGACCGCGGCATTGCGGTCATTCCCGAAATGGCAACCGCGCAGCCAATAAGGTAGCGCGCTCTTTATCGAGCGCCTCTAAGAGCGCAGTCATCGCGCCCGGCCAATCGCGCGGCCTTGGCTGGCGATAGAGTCGCACGCTGCCACACCATGGGCTATCCGGATCGCTCCAAAAGCCAGCGCCAATCCGGCGCAAAGGGCAAAAGAACCCAGGTCGGTCGGCCCAAAGCGCCCGCCAAGTGCGCGACTGAGGTATCGACCGCGATCACCAGATCAAGCGCGCTAAGGGCCGCCGCCGTCTCGGCAAAATCTGTCAGAAGTGGGGCTAAATCCACAAATTTTTTGCACTGGCGTAGTATAAATCGCGGGAGCAAAGTGTACCACTGAACCGGCATTGATGTGGCTGCTGAAGGCGGCGGCAAAGTGTACCGGTCCTGCTAGGCGCTGACGGCGTACACTGTGATATTCAGGCAACAGTGTTTGGGCGGAACTGAATCGGGTCGATATTCTTGTGGTTAGAACTTCGTCTTGAAATGTTCAGAACCCCTTGTCTTGGTCTTTGTTGGGTGGCTGACGCTGCTTAAAAAAAACAAAGAAAATCGATCTTTTATTGGGTCTGGTTGCCGTGGTCTTGGTGCCTATTTGGCCATGGGTTCCTTATGGGCCCGTGGCGCATTGACAGGGTGATGCGCGGCTGTATAGTGCGCCCACACCGCGCGGACCGCGCCATTGGGCTGCGGCGCGCATTTCTATTGGTTGATTGGGTCGGAAAAGCGCCATGTACGCTGTAATCGGAACCGGCGGCAAACAGTATCGCGTCGAGCTGAACGACGTGATCGAGGTCGAAAAATTGAACGCCGAGGCGGGTGCGTCGGTCCAGATCGCCGAGGTTTTCGCGATCGGCGGTGGCGACTCGGCTCAGATCGGTTCGCCCTTGGTTGAAGGCGGTTTTGTGGCGGCGACCGTGCTTGAGCATAAGCGCGGCGACAAAGTGATCATTTTCAAGAAGCGGCGTCGCAAGAATTACCGCCGGCGCAACGGTCATCGGCAACATCTGACCGTGCTTCGGATCGACGGCATTAGCAGCGCGGCGGGCGGTTCGGCAACTCGGACCGAGACGGTCAAAGTCGCCAAGGCCGCCAAGGCGCCGAAAGCGACTAAAGCGGCCAAGGCTTCCGAAGCCGACTCGGCTCCCGAAGCCGACAAGGGCGCGAAGCCCCGCGCGAAAGCCACCAAAACCGGTACGACTCGGAAGACCGCGACCAAGCGGGCGGCGAAAGACTGATTGTAGCCGCGAGCGCAAAGGATAGAGCGTCATGGCCCATAAGAAAGCAGGCGGCAGTTCACGCAACGGGCGCGATACGGCCGGCAGGCGCCTCGGCATCAAATGCTCTGGCGGCCAAGTCGTGGTGCCCGGCAATATCATCGCGCGCCAGCGTGGCACCAAGTGGCATCCGGGCAAGAACGTTGGGATGGGCAAGGATCACACCTTGTTCGCCCTGAGCGGCGGGCGGGTTGCGTTCGCGCACAAGGCGCGTGGCCGCGTTTATGTTTCGGTTGAGCCGACGAGCTGAGTTCCGGCCCGTTCGCCCGTGTAGACACGGGGGAGCGGCGGGCCGCTCCCCTTTTTTGTTGAAGCACGGCCATGAATTTTCTCGACGAAGCCAAGGTCTATGTACGAAGCGGCGATGGCGGTAATGGCTGCCTGAGCTTTCGGCGCGAAAAATTCGTGCCGCTCGGTGGGCCGGATGGCGGCAATGGCGGGCGCGGCGGCGATGTCGTGGCGATCGTCGAGCCCGGCCTCAACACGCTGATCGATTTCCGCTACCGGCAGCACTTCAAGGCCAAGAAGGGCGGCAATGGCTCGGGCGCGAATCGCACCGGGCCCGACGCCGATACGCTGGTGCTGAGGCTGCCGGTCGGCACGCAGATTCTCGACAATGATAAGGAGACCGTGGTCGCCGATCTCGATCAGGTCGGCACGCGCGTTGTGCTCGCTAAGGGCGGCGATGGCGGCTTTGGCAATGCGCATTTCAAGACCTCGACCAATCGCGCGCCGCGACGCGCCGACCTTGGCCACGAAGGCGCAGAGCGTTGGGTTTGGTTGCGGCTCAAATTGTTGGCCGATGTTGGTTTGATCGGCCTGCCCAATGCCGGCAAGTCGACCATGCTGAGCCGCTTGACCGCGGCGCGGCCCAAGATCGCGTCCTATCCCTTCACCACGTTGAAGCCGCAACTCGGCGTCGCGCGACATGGCGATGATGAGTTTGTGGTCGCTGACATACCGGGCTTGATCGAAGGCGCTCATGAAGGCGCGGGGCTCGGCACGCGCTTTCTCGGTCATGTCGAGCGCTGCGCGGTGCTGATCCATATGATCGATGGTACGGCCGCCAATCCGGCGGCGGATTATCGCATCGTGCGGGCGGAGCTCGAACAATATGGTCATGGGCTCGCCGATAAGCCCGAGGTGGTGTGCCTCAACAAGATCGACGCGCTCGACAAGGCCGCGATCACGAAAGCCAAACGCGCGCTCAAAAAGGCCGTCGGCGCGCCGATCTTCGCGATTTCCGCCGTGGCGGGCAAAGGCCTTGAGCCGACGATCGATGTCGCGCACGCTTATGTTCGTGAGGCGCGTGAGAAGCGCATCGCCGCACAAACCACTGTGACGCGCGCCGTTGAAACAACGGTGCTCGATAGCTGGGTACCATGACAACGCCGACGCTCGCGTCCGCACAGCGGGTCGTGATCAAGATCGGCTCGGCGCTGCTCGTCGAGCAGGAGTCGGGTGAGCTTCGTCATGCCTGGCTCGACGGACTGATCGCGGACGTCGCCATGCTCAAGGCGCGCCGCAAGGACGTGCTGATCGTGTCATCGGGCGCGGTAGCGGTCGGGCGGCGGCTCTTAGGTCTTGGCGGTCGCGTGCTCAGGCTCGAAGAGAAACAAGCCGCCGCGGCATGCGGCCAGGTCAAACTCGCTCACGCCTATCAAGAGGCGCTGCACGGCCAGAAAATTACTGCGGCGCAAATTTTACTGACCTTCGACGACACGGAATCGCGCCGGCGTTATTTGAACGCGCGCAATACCATCACCACGCTGTTGGCGGCGGGGGCGGTGCCGGTGATCAACGAAAACGACACGGTCGCCACGCAAGAAATCCGTTTCGGCGACAATGATCGGCTGGCCGCGCGCGTCGCGGGCATGATGTCGGCGGACGTGTTGGTGTTGCTCTCCGATGTCGATGGTCTTTACACGGCTGATCCGAGTGTGAACCCGACCGCGCAATGGTTGCCGCGTGTCGAAGGCCTGACGCCCGAGATCGAGGCGATGGCCGGCAAGAGCCGCTCGAGCGATGCCTCGGGCGGCATGGTCACCAAACTCGCCGCGGCGCGCCTCGCGCTTGGCGCCGGGTGTCACATGGTGATCGCGAAAGGCGCGGTCGAGCGGCCCTTGAGCGCGATCGAGGCGGGCGCGCGCTGCACCTGGTTCATCGCCGGCGCCTCGCCCCTCGCGGCGCGCAAGCAATGGATCGCCAACGCGCTGAAGCCGAGCGGCGCCTTGGTCATCGATGATGGCGCGGTCGCGGCACTGAAGCGCGGGCGAAGCTTGCTGCCGGCCGGCGTGAAGGACATCGAAGGCGAGTTCCAGCGCGGCGATGCGGTTTCGGTCAAGACGCCCAATGGTACCGAGGCGGCGCGCGGCCTGGTCGCCTATTCGGCCAAGGAGGCGCGGCGCATCGTTGGGCACAAGACCGGTGAAATCGAGCTCATTCTGGGCTATCGTGGGCGTGACGAAATGATCCACCGCGACGATCTGGTGCTGTTCGAATGAACGCGCCTGGCGCATCGAGCGAAACCGTAGCAAGCAGCCAATTGGTCGCCGCGATGGCGGCGCTTGGCCGGCAGGCACGCGCGGCGGCGCATGAATTGGCCCGCGCGCGCGGCGAGACGAAACGGGCCGCGCTCAAGGCGGCGGCCGGGTCGCTCAGGGCGCAGGCCGGCCAGATCATCGAGGCCAATCAGCGCGACATCGCGGCGGCCAAGGCGGCCAATCTCGGTGCCGCGCTGCTTGACCGCTTGATGCTGGATCAAAAGCGGCTCGATGCCACGATCGACGGTATTGAAAACGTTGCGGCGCTGGCCGATCCGATTGGGCATGTGTTGGCGTCGTGGACACGGCCGAACGGTCTTCGCATCGAGCGGGTCGCGGTGCCGATCGGCGTGATCGGAATCATCTACGAGGCGCGCCCCAATGTGACAGCGGATGCCGGCGCGCTCTGCGTGATGTCGGGCAATGCGGCGATCCTGCGCGGCGGGTCGGATAGCTTCGAATCCTCCAAGGCGATCGTGGCGGCGTTCGGCGATGGGCTTGAGAAAGCCGGTCTGCCGCGCGCGGCGGTGCAACTCGTACCGACCGTCGAGCGCGCCGCGGTTGGTCTATTGCTGCGCATGGAGAAGGACGTCGATCTGATCGTGCCGCGCGGCGGGCGTTCGTTGATCGAACGCGTGCAGACCGAAAGCCGCATTCCGGTTCTCGCGCATCTCGATGGGCTTTGTCATGTCTATGTCCATCAGGCGGCCGAGCGCGAGATGGCGAAGGCGATTCTGTTCAACTCGAAAATGCGTCGCACGGGCGTGTGCAATGCGGCCGAGACGTTGCTGGTCGATCGCGCCATGTTGCCGGCATTGGCCGGCCTATTGGCGCCATTGTTCGAGGCCGGCTGCGAGGTGCGCGGCGATGAGATGGTGCGCGCGATCGACCCCCGCATCAAGGCCGTGGTCGAGGCGGACTGGGAGACCGAATATCTCGATGCCATCATCGCGGTGAAAATCGTTGCCGGGTTGGATGAGGCGATCGCTCATATCAACCGGCATGGCTCGCACCATACCGATACCATCGTGACCGAGGACGAAGCGGCGGCGGCGCGCTTTCTCGACGAGATCGATTCCGGTGTCGTTCTGCACAACGCCTCGACCCAGTTCAATGATGGGGCGCAATTCGGCATGGGCGCCGAAATCGGCATTTCGACGAGCAAATTGCACGCGCGCGGCCCGGTCGGTGTCGAGCAACTGACGACCTATAAATATAAGGTCCATGGTCGGGGGCAATTGAGGCCGTGAGCTCTTGAGGCCAAGGCAGCGGCCCCGCTACCAGCCGATCCGGCTTTCCGCCGCGCCGGCCGATCGCCCTGAGGCGCCCCACCGGCGCCGGACAAGGCGTATCGGCCTCTTTGGCGGCTCATTTAACCCGGCCCATGACGGTCATGTGCAGCTCAGCCTGAGCGCGCTCAAAGCCCTGAAACTCGACGAGATTTGGTGGTTGGTTTCACCCCAAAACCCTCTAAAGGAGCGGGCCGATATGGCGCCCTTCGAGGCACGCGTGGCGGGGGCACGCGAATTGGTCAAGGATCGTCGGATCAAGGTGAGCACGCTCGAGGCCGAGCGGGGGTTGATCTTCACTGCCGATACGGTGCGCTATTTGAAGCGTCGCTATAAAGGGGTTCACTTTGTCTGGCTCATGGGGGCCGACAATTTGCCCCAATTCGCGCGTTGGCGCCGTTGGGCCGAGATTTACCGTGCGCTACCGGTTGCGATCTTCGACCGGCGTCCCTATGCTCCCAAAGTGCATGCCGCCGTTCCCAGCCTTCGTTTTGCGCGCCATCAATTGCCCGAGCGCCTATCGCGGCGCCTCGCCGCTTTGACGCCGCCGGTTTGGAGCTTCTTGCACGGTCGCCTGCATGGCGCGTCCGCCACCGCGATTCGAGCCGCCCAAATGGCGAAGAAGCAGCGTTGAGCATGGCGAAGCCGAGCGTCGCGCGCACCCGAACCAAAGCGGCCGCAAAAAAGACCTCGTCGGACGGTCTTTCACCCCAGAAACTTAAAACCCTGATCGAGCACACGCTCGATGACGCCAAGGCCGAGGACATTGTAACGGTCGAGCTGATTGGGAAATCGAGTGTCGCCGACTATATGATCGTGGCGTCAGGGCAGAGCCATCGTCAGATCGCGGGTTTGGCCGAGCGCGTCTCAGAGGCTCTCAAGCAGGCCGGTCAGCGCGTGTTGTCGATCGAAGGGCTGAAGGCCTCCGACTGGGTTTTGGTCGATGCGGGCGACGTGATCGTCCACCTGTTCCGACCCGAGGTGCGCGCGTTTTATGCGCTCGAAAAAATGTGGTCGACCGACCTTGCCCCGCGCCGCGCCAAGCGCGAACCAAGCGCCTGATCGGGTTGCCCGTGCGGATCGTTATCGCCAGTGTTGGCCTCGCGCGCGGCTCCCCCTACCAGGCCATCTATGACGAGTATGTGCGCCGCCTGAGCTGGTCCGTCGAGCTCAGGGAAGTCAAATTGAAGAATCCGCTGCCGCCGGCCGCCGCGCGCGTCGAGGAGGGCAAGGCGATCCTCAACGCCTTTCCAAAAGACTGCCAGGTCGTCGCGCTCGACCGCATTGGCGAGGCCTTGGGTAGCGAGGCGCTGGCGCTTTGCCTACGTCATTGGCAAGACGGCGGCGTCAAAGTTGTCGGCTTCGCAATCGGCGGCGCCGAAGGGCTAGATGCCGCGGTGTTGCAGTCCTGCCAGCTCCGGCTTTCGCTGGGCGCCATGACCTGGCCGCATCTCTTGGCGCGCGTCATGTTGATCGAGCAGCTCTATCGCGCCCACTCGATCATCGCCGGGCACCCCTATCACCGGGAATAGGGAGCTTTTATTGGCAATTTGCGACCTTTCCGCTAGATAAAGCGGCATGAATAGCCCGAGTCGCCCGCGCCCCGTCGTGCTCTGCGTGCTCGATGGTTGGGGCGAGGCTGAACCCACCCCCGATAACGCCATCGCGCATGCGCGCACGCCCAATTTCGATGCCATGCGCGCGACCTTTCCGCATGCGCTGTTGGATACGTCGGGCGCAGCCGTCGGTCTGCCCGATGGGCAGATGGGGAATTCCGAGGTCGGCCACATGAACATCGGGGCCGGCCGGGTTGTGATGCAGGATCTGCCACGTATTGATCACGCGGTCGCGGATGGTTCGCTGGCCCGTAATCCGCTGTTGCTCGACATGATCGCGACCCTGAAACGAAGCCGCGGCGTTTGCCATTTGCTGGGGTTGATTTCGCCAGGTGGCGTTCATTCGCATCAGAGCCATATCGCGGCGCTGGCCCGTGCGGTGGCCAATGCGGGTGTGCCGGTGATCGTGCATGGCTTTCTCGATGGTCGCGACACGCCGCCGCGCTCGGCCCTCGACTATATGGCGGCGTTCGAGCGCGACATCGCGGGCACGGCGCCCATTTCGATCGGCACGATCGGCGGGCGCTATTACGTGATGGACCGCGATAAACGCTGGGAGCGCGTCGAGCGTGCTTATGCGGCGTTGGCCGAGGCCAAGGCGCCTGTCTTCGCGACACCGCAGGCCGCGATCGAGGCGAGCTATCGCGCCAATGTCGGCGATGAGTTCGTCGAGCCCTGTGTGATCGCGACCTATGCCGGCATGAACGACGGCGATGGTTTGTTGATGGCGAATTTTCGGGCCGATCGCGTGCGCCAAATTCTTGCCGCGCTGCTTGAGCCGGATTTCGATGGCTTTGAGCGCGCACGCACGATCGGCTTCGCCGGTGCGCTGGGCATGAGCACCTATTCAGACGCGCTATCAAATCAAATGGGCACGCTGTTTCCGACCGCCGCATTGAATCGAACATTGGGCGATCTGATCGCCGCGCACGGTCTCACGCAGCTCAGACTCGCCGAAACGGAGAAATACGCGCACGTCACGTTTTTCTTCAATGGCGGCGAGGAGCGGGTCTTTCCCGGCGAAGAGCGCATCATGGTGCCTTCGCCCAGAGTGGCGACCTATGACCTCAAGCCTGAAATGTCGGCGCCTGAGGTGACGGACCGGTTGGTCGAGGCGATCGGCTCGGGCCGTTTTGATTTTATCGTGGTCAATTACGCCAATACCGACATGGTTGGTCATACCGGCGATTTGAAGGCGGCGATCAGGGCCGTCGAGGCGGTTGACCAATGCCTTGGACGCGTGCGACGCGCGGTTGAAGCGGCCGGCGGCCTATTGCTGATTACCGCCGATCACGGCAATGCCGAGCGGATGACCGACGCCGATAGCCATGAGCCACATACCGCGCACACGTCGAATCTGGTGCCGGTCATGCTCATCGGCGCGGTCGCTCGCACGCTAAGGCTGCATGACGGCCGGCTGGCCGATGTCGCGCCCACGCTGCTCGATGTGATGGGGCTCAAGGCACCACCCGAAATGACCGGCCATAGTTTGATCGATCGCGGCACCGCCGACATCGACCGGCGGTTTCGAGAATCAGTTGGCGCCTAATCCACAAAGTGCGCGGCGCACCATGGCGCGCATCGCGCTCGTGGCGTCGCTGGCGGTCGTAGGGGCGGTGTCATTGGCCTTGGGTGAAGACGAGGCGCCCGATTTGGAGTCGATCGCGAGCGATTTGAAAGCGCACCAAGCGGACATCGATAAAGGGCTTGAAGAGGCCGCCGAACTTGTCGCGAAGGAGGAGGCCTACCACACCGAGGTCGATGCGCTGCGCCGGCAGACGATTGAAATCGCCGCCAAGATGCAGACGCTTGAGCGTGGCATGGAGGATATCGAGACTCGTGTGGCCGCGTTGACGGTCGAGGTCTCGACACAAAAAGCAGCGCTTGATGCCGGCCGGCCGGCGCGCGCCGGCACCATCGGCGCCATGTTGCGCTTGAGCCGGCAGCCACCGAAGGCGCTGTTGTTGGCGCCGAATTCAGCGGTCGATGCGACGCGGAGTGCGCTTCTCCTGGCTTCGGTGTCGCGTGGTTTGGAGACCAGCGCGAATTTGCAGAAGCGACGCCTAGAGGAATATGTCGATCGCCAAAGCGAGCTGGCCGATGAGCGGGCTCGGTTGAGCCTCATGACGCTCGATCTGGCCGAAAAGCGCACCGCGCTTGCCTCTATGATGGACGAAAAGGCCGAGCGCGAGCGTGGCGCCGCCGCCGAGCGCGCGGCGAGCGAGGCGCGTGTCGCGGCGCTGGTGGGCCAAGCGCGCAATCTCGAAGAGTTGATCCAGCGGCTTGAAGCCGATGCGTCCGGCCGTCCTCTGCCACCGCCAGAGCGGCCCGCGCAAACCGAAATTCGCACGAGTTCGATCGACCAAGAGGCCATGCGGGCCTCCGAGTCGCCACGCGAAGGGGCGTTCGCCATTCCGGTTGAAGGCACCATTGTGCGCGAATTCGGTGCGCCGACCGCGCCGGGTGTCACCGCCAAAGGCTTGTCGATCTCGGCGCGGCCAGGCGGGCCGGTGGTCGCGCCCTTCGCCGGTGAGATCGTTTTCGCTGGGCCATTCCGCGATTTTGGGCGGCTCTTGATCATCGCGCATGGCGAGGGGTATCATACGCTTTTAGCCGGTCTGGGCCGGATCGACACGGCGGTTGGCCGCTGGGTTTTGGCTGGCGAGCCGATTGGGACGATGACCTCTTCCCCAGAGACACGACCGCAGCTCTATGTGGAGCTGCGTCACAAAGGACGGCCAGTTAATCCAATTCCTTGGCTGGCTGCCGGCCCCATCAATTCGAGTGGATCATGATGCGCAAGCGGTTTATTGCCGGTGTGGTCGGCGTTGCATGTCTTTTGGCACCCGCCGTCGGTTTCGCGGCGAGTGCGGAGACCTATCGCCAGCTCGGTCTGTTTGGCGATGTGTTCGAACGGGTGCGCACCGACTATGTCGAAGAGGTCAATGATGCGGACCTGATCGAAAACGCGATCAATGGCATGTTGACCGCGCTCGATCCGCACTCGCGCTTCCTCAACGCGAAGAACTTCCAGGAGATGCAAGTCCAGACCAAAGGCGAGTTCGGTGGCCTTGGCATCGAAGTCACTATGGAAAATGGTTTGGTCAAGGTGATCTCGCCAATCGATGACACGCCGGCGTCGCGCGCGGGCGTCCAGTCGGGCGATCTGATCACGCTTATCGATGGCGAAGCCGTGCAGGGGCTCAATCTCGAACAAGCGGTCGAGCGCATGCGCGGCCCGGTCGATTCGACCATATTGATCACGATCCAACGCGCCGGTGTCGAACAGCCGATCGAATTAAAAATCACGCGCGCCGTCATCAAGGTGCGCTCGGTGCGCGCGCGCCTCGAGGGCGATGATATCGCCTATGTCCGGATCACCTCGTTCACCGAACGCACGTCGGACGATCTGGAAAGAAGCCTGAAGGAATTGCTCGACAAACAAGGCGACAAGATCAAGGGCGTGGTACTCGATTTGCGTAACAATCCGGGTGGGCTTTTGGATCAGGCGGTTCAGGTCTCGGACGATTTTCTGGATAAGGGCGAGGTGGTTTCGACGCGCGGTCGCCGGCCCGACAGCATTCAGCGTTTCAATGCGCGCAAAGGCGATATCGCCGCCAATCGGCCGATGGTGGTGCTGATCAATAGCGGTTCGGCCTCGGCGTCGGAGATCGTCGCGGGCGCGCTGCAAGATCATCGTCGCGCGGTGCTCCTGGGAACGCGGTCGTTCGGCAAGGGCTCGGTGCAGACCATCATTCCGCTCGGTGGGCAGGGCGCCATTCGACTGACCACGGCGCGCTATTACACGCCCTCCGGCCGCTCGATTCAGGCCAAGGGCATCGATCCCGATATTCTGGTGGAGCAGGCCAAGATCGACCGTGCCGCGAGCGGTCAGCCGCGTAGCGAAGCCGAGCTTCGCGGGCATTTGGAAAATCCCGACGACAAGAACGCCGGCAAGCCCGCGACGGGCGCCGCTCAGCCTGAGCCGAAAGCGGAGCCGAAGGCAGAGCCAAAGCCCGATCAGACCACGGTGCCTGATCCGACGGCCAAGCCCGAGGCCAAGCCCGATGGGGCGGCCCCGGCCGTGACCGCCGATGGCAAAGAGCCAGAGGACTACCAATTGACGCGGGCACTTGATCTCTTGCGCGGCTGGCGGCTGTTGTCCGAAAAGCCGGTCGCGGTGAACTGAGAGCTGTCTAGGCTCGGCTCATGCGGCTGACCGGGCGAACAACCGGATGAGGGCGGACCCGAGCCGGCGCCGCGCGGCCGTGTTCTCGCCGGCGCGGCGATTTGGCGGTATGCGCCCGCCGATCATTGGCGCGCTCGTTGTGGTGATTGCGCTCATCGGGCTTTTCATTTGGCTGGCACTCGCTGATTCGAGCGACCGTCCCGCAGAGGGCGATGACGGTACACGGGTTCATTTGTCACTTAAGAATGAAGAACCGCCGAGCGACGTGAGTGAGGCGCCACCGTCCGAAGGGCGGATGCCCGAAGGGTCGGGCGCTACCGAGACGGCGGGGCAGGCGGTTGGTAATGTGACCGAGGCCGTCGTCAAGGCGCCGATCGTCGTTGGGCCGCCGCTTGCGAGCGTCGATCCGGCCTTGCTGCAACCGTCGAGCCAAGGGCCATTGCCAATTATCGGGGCGGACGATCGGCGACCCTGGCAGGTCTATGCCAAGCCGTTTCAGGGCGGCGAGGGCACGCCGCGGCTGGCCATTGTCATTGCCGAGCTCGGCTTCAACCGCGAGACCACGGAAGCGGCGATGCGCTTGCCGGCCGAGGTGACGCTGTCATTTTCGCCCTATGCCCCCAATGTCGCCGACCTCGTTGCCCAGACGCGTCAGGCGGGCCACGAGGTGATGCTCGATTTGCCGATGGAGCCGACCACCTATCCGGCCGATGACCCGGGGCCTGAGACGCTGTTGGTCGCCTCAAGCGCGGTCGAGAATGTGCAGCGGTTGGAAAAGGTGCTCGGTCGGGCGCAGGGCTATGTTGGCGTGATCAGCTATATGGGATCGAAATTCACCACCGCGCCTGATTCATTGCGTCCCGTGCTTGGCATGCTCGCCGAACGCGGCGTGTTATTCGTCGACGGCAAGACCAGCGCGACCAGCATCGCCGCCACCATTGCCGAACAACTCAGGCTGCCACGCGCGTTGAACGACCGCTTTGTCGACAATGAGGCGACGCGCCTTTCGATCGATGAAGGTCTCGCCGCGCTCGAGAGCGATGCGCTCCGCGCCGGCACGGCGCTCGGTGTCGGGCGTCCCTACCCGGTCACTTTGCAACGCCTGGCGGATTGGTTGCCGACACTCGTGGCCCGCGGCATTGCGCTCGCGCCGGTAAGCGCGGTGGTCGACCGGCAAAAAACCCGATAATGCGCAAACCCACCACATCGAAACCCTGGATCGAACCAGCGCGCCGCCCTTATCGACAGGGCGTCGGCATCATGGTGATCAATGGCGAGCGGCGCATTTTCGCGGGCCAGCGCCTCGACCGTTTTCTCGAGGCCTGGCAAATGCCGCAGGGCGGCATCGATGACGGCGAGGCGCCGCTCGAGGCGGCGTTGCGCGAGCTTGAAGAGGAAACCGGCATCGGCCGAGGGCTGGTCGATGTGTTGGCCGAGAGCCGCGATTGGCTGAGCTATGATCTGCCGGCCGATCTTGTGGATTCGGCCTGGAAAGGGCGCTATCGGGGCCAACGTCAAAAATGGTTCGCGGTGCGCTTTTTGGGTCGCGATTCAGTCGTCAATCTGGTCACGCCGCATCAGGAATTCGGCACCTGGCGGTGGACCTCGCCGGCGGAGCTCATGGCCTCGATCGTCGATTTCAAGCGGCCGCTCTATGAGCTGGTGCTGCAAGAATTCGCGTCCCACCTGGACGAGCAGTGAGCGGATTAGTGCACGCGGGCGCGGTCGCTCACTTTGGTGACGAGCGGCGTGCCGACCGAAAGATCGAGCGCCCATTCCGCCTTCTTGGCCGCTGCCGCCAACATGCTGCAGAACGAATGAAGCAGCTTGGGATCGAGGCGGACCGAGACCGTGCGGTTGTCGGTGGCGGTGAGCGTGAGCTCGACATTGCCCGAGCGCGAGGTCTTGAGCTGAGCGCCCGTTAGCAGCACGGGTTCTTCACCCAATGGGGTTTCCAGTTCACCGCCCTTATAGGCGGTTTTGAAATCCGCTTCGTTGATGGCGGCATCGTGCTGGAAAGACAGCAACGCCTTGCGGACTTCCTCGTCGCCCTGCTCGCCGACGCCGGGTTGGCGCTCCGCCACTTTGAGCAAGACATCCCACAGCGCGCGTACAAAACGGCGCGTCAGCCAAAGCCGATATTCTCTCTTTCCTGTCGTCGATAGACGCAACAACAGGCGGTCCTCTTCGGTCGAGACCGTGATGTTGAGTTGGTGCAGCGTGTCGGTCATGGGGTTGGGCGCGCCGAGCCGGCGCGCGCGGGCTCAGGTGTGCGCGAATTTGCGCTGGAGGCCTTGCGCGTATCGCCGAAACACCGCCCAAGCCAAGCGGGTCAAGAACCGGCCGAGCGCCCCTTGCGGTTTGATGCCGACGGCCTTCAGCGTCATGCCGAAGCCGAGCTCGACATGCTCATAGCGATAGCGCGGTAGCGTGCGCGCCGCATAGGCCATGGTGCAGCGACGCCGATCATAAGGCCGTGTTTCACCCGAGCCGCAATGATAGGCATAAGCAAGCTCGTCATCGGTGCTTTCGATCAGGCGTTTGGCCGCCACCTTCACGCGCGAGATGGTGCTGACACGTTCCAAGGCCTGATAGCGTTTCATATTGCTGTAAAAGAGCTTGTAGTGGCGAAACTCGTCGGCCGCAATGCGCCGGCAAATCTCGCGGAAAACCGGCTCCTCCGATGAATCGCGGAGCGCGCTGTAATGGGCCGAGGTGCCCACTTCGACCACGCAGCGCGCCACCAGCTCGCCGCAGCGCGAGCCCCGGATCGATTCATCGGCGTCGATCTCGATTCGGTGGCCGGCGACAAAACGGGCAAACGCCTCATCGAAATCGAAGCTCGGGTCGGCCAGTTGGGCATAGTGACGAAGAACCTTGCCGTGCTGGATCTCTTCCTCGGCCCAGTCGGTTGCGGCTGCCGCGAACTCGGGATCGCCGGGGAACACGCTGCACAAATAGGCGCCATAGTCCCCGCTGTGGTACTCGACCATGCAGGCCGCTTTGGCAATCTTGACCATCTCGGGATCGAGCTTCGAGCGGTCGAGGCGATCCCACGGGATATCATTGAGCGTCCAGAGGCCCATGACGCACCATCTCCACACACGTTTCTTATATAGTCTTCTTTTAGCTGGATTATAGCCACAGGCTCGGCCTCGACAAGCCGTGCATCGAGTCGCGGCGTGATTCACGCGGAGAATCGGCCAAAATGGCGCAAGCTATTGACGGTATTAAGGTTAATGCGGGCGTTTGTCGCCGGTGAACGGTCGACAAAACGGCGCGACTACGTCAGCCGCCAGCGACCTCAAGCATGGCGCGCGCGATCACAATGGCCGCCTCGGCCCGCGCTTTTTCGGCATCGCCTTGTGCATCGCGGATCTCAAGTTCGGCCTCTTCTAGGCCTTTGCGCGCGGCCTCCCGGTCGATCTCCTCGACCGGCATGGCGATGCTGGAGAGCACCGTGCAGCGCTCGGCCGTGACCTCGGCAAAGCCACCGGCGACAAAAAAGCGCGCCTTCGACTTGATCGCCGGGTATTCGAAAATCTCGACAATGCCGGGGCGGACCGCGGAAATCAGTGGCGAATGGCCCGGCAATACGCCGAACTCACCTTCCGAGCCGGGCACGACGACCATCTCGACCTGATCCGAATAAATCAGGCGTTCTGGGGCGACCAGCTCGAATTGAAACGTATCGGCCATGATCGATCTTTCTCTTACGCCGCCTCGGCGATCTCTTAAGCCGCTTCCGCGGCCATGCGCTTGGCCTTCTCGACCGCTTCTTCGATGCCGCCCACCATGTAGAACGCTGATTCGGGCAGATCGTCATATTGACCGGCGCAAATCGCCTTGAAGCCCGAGATGGTGTCCTTCAGGTCAACCAGCTTGCCGGGCGTGCCGGTGAAGATTTCGGCGACATGGAACGGCTGCGAGAGGAAGCGCTGAATCTTCCGCGCGCGCGAGACGGTCAATTTGTCCTCTTCCGAGAGTTCGTCCATGCCGAGGATCGCGATGATGTCCTGCAGCGACTTATAGGTTTGCAGAATTCTTTGCACTTCACGCGCGACCTTGTAGTGCTCCTCGCCGAGGATGCGCGGGTCGAGCATGCGCGAGGTCGAATCGAGCGGGTCGACCGCGGGATAAATGCCGAGCTCGGCGATCTGGCGCGACAGCACGGTGGTCGCATCAAGGTGCGCGAAGGAGGTGGCGGGCGCCGGGTCGGTCAAATCGTCGGCCGGCACGTAAATCGCCTGGACCGAGGTGATCGAGCCCTTTTGCGTCGAGGTGATGCGCTCCTGTAGCAAGCCCATATCGGTCGCGAGCGTCGGCTGATAGCCGACCGCGCTCGGGATGCGGCCAAGTAGCGCCGACACCTCGGAGCCCGCCTGCGTGAAGCGGAAAATATTGTCGATGAAGAGCAGCACGTCCTGGCCTTCGTCATCGCGGAAATATTCGGCGACGGTGAGGCCGGTCAGGCCGACGCGCGCCCGGGCGCCCGGCGGCTCGTTCATTTGGCCATAGACGAGCGCAACTTTGGAGCCTGGTCCGTCGAGCTTGATGACGCCCGATTCGATCATCTCGTGATAGAGGTCATTGCCTTCGCGCGTGCGCTCGCCAACGCCGGCGAACACCGAATAGCCGCCATGCGCCTTCGCGATATTGTTGATCAGCTCCATGATGATCACGGTCTTGCCGACGCCGGCGCCGCCGAACAGGCCGATCTTGCCGCCCTTGGCATAGGGCGCCAGCAAATCGACGACCTTGATGCCGGTGATCAGGATTTCGGATTCGGTCGATTGCTCGGCGAAGGAGGGTGCCGGCGCGTGAATGGGCGCTGACTTTTTGGCGTTGATCGGGCCGCGCTCATCGACCGGCTCGCCGACCACGTTCATGATGCGCCCAAGCGTCTCAGGGCCGACGGGCACGCGGATCGAGGTGCCGGAATCGACCGCGGCCTGGCCACGCACCAGACCATCGGTCGTATCCATCGCTATGCAGCGCACCGTGCTTTCGCCCAAATGCTGCGCCACTTCGAGCACGAGGCGATGACCCTGATGCTCGACATGAAGCGCGTTCAAGATCGCCGGCAGCGCGCCATCAAACTTTACGTCGACGACGGCGCCCAGCACCTGGGTGATTTTGCCAACCGAATTCTTCTCCGCCATGACCCGAGCTCCCGTGGGCTAAAAGTGCGTGCCGCGTCTAGAGCGCTTCCGCGCCCGACACGATTTCGATGAGTTCTTTGGTGATCTGCGCTTGACGCGTGCGGTTGTAGTTGAGCGTCAGCTTGTCGATCATATCGCCGGCATTGCGCGTCGCGTTATCCATCGCGCTCATGCGGGCACCTTGCTCGCTCGCCGCGTTCTCCAACAACGAGCGGAACACCTGAACCGCGAGATTGCGTGGCAGGAGCTCGGAAACGATATCCTGCTCCTCCGGCTCGAATTCATAGATCGGCAGGTCTTTGGTCTCGGCGCCGCCGGCGTCGGCATCCGACGCGGCAAAGGGGATCAGGCGCTGGAAGGTGACGACCTGGCTGATGACCGATTTGAAGCGGTTGTAAACGATGGTGCAGGTATCAAAGGCGCCCTCGGCATAGAGCGCGGTCAGGCGCTCGGCGACCTTGGCTGCCTCGTCATATTTCGGGCCACGCCGGCCGATGCCTTGCACATGCTCGATAATCAGCGAGCCATAATCGCGCGAAATCTGCTCGCGGCCCTTGCGGCCGACGGTGAATAGCTTGACCGTCTTGCCCTCTTTGAGCACGGCCGCGATGCGCCGGCGCGTGGCGCGGACAATCGAGGAATTAAAGCCGCCGCAGAGGCCGCGATCGGCCGTCGCGAGCACGATCAAGTGCACTTTGTCCGAGCCGGTGCCGACGAGGAGGGGGTTGCCATCGGGCCGCCCGCCCATCGCTTGCGCGAGCGAAGAGACCATGCGCTCCAAGCGCTCGACATAGGGCCGGGCCGCGACGGCGGCGTCTTGCGCGCGACGCAGCTTTGAGCCCGCGACGAGCTTCATCGCCGAGGTGATCTTCCGCGTCTGCTTGACGCTGTTGATCCGAATACGAAGGGTTTTAAGACTCGGCATCGGCCTGTCCTACCGGGTCTCGGCCAAAGATTTGACACCCCGATCCGTCATGCCCGGGCGCAGACCCGGGCATCCAGCCTTGGGTGGCGCCATCCGCGCCGTCGAAACATGGATGGCCGGGTCGTCAAGCCCGGCCATGACGATAGAGGTGTGAGCGTTCCGCATCGGCCGCCTCAAGCGAACTTCTTGACGAAGTCGACCATGACACTCTGAAGCTGCTTCTCGGTATCAGGCGTGATTTCCTTCGAGGTGCGGATCGCGTCCAAAATGCCGGCATGGCGCGCGCGAACCTCGTTCAGCAGCTCCTGCTCGAAGCGCGTTATCTTATCGACCGGGATGGTGTCGAGGTAGCCGCGCACGCCGGCGAAGATCGAAACCACTTGCTCTTCGACCGGCATGGGCACGAATTGGTTTTGCTTCAACAATTCGGTCAGGCGCGCGCCGCGATTGAGGAGCCGCTGGGTCGAGGCATCGAGGTCGGAGCCGAACTGGGCGAATGCCGCCATTTCGCGATATTGCGCGAGCTCGAGCTTGATGCGTCCGGCGACCTGCTTCATCGCCTTGATTTGCGCGGCTGAACCGACGCGGCTGACCGAGAGACCGACGTTAATGGCGGGCCGAATGCCCTGATAGAACAATTCGGACTCGAGAAAGATCTGGCCATCGGTGATCGAAATCACGTTGGTCGGAATATAGGCCGACACGTCACCGGCCTGCGTTTCGATCACCGGCATGGCGGTGAGCGAACCCAGGCCATGATCTTTGTTCATCTTGGCAGCGCGTTCGAGCAGGCGTGAATGCAGATAGAACACGTCGCCCGGATAGGCCTCGCGGCCCGGTGGGCGGCGGAGCAAGAGCGACATTTGACGATAGGCGACGGCTTGCTTCGACAGATCGTCGTAGAAGATGACCGCGTGCATGCCATTGTCGCGGAAATACTCACCCATGGTGCAGCCGGCATAGGGGGCGAGGAACTGCATCGGCGCGGGCTCGGAGGCGGTCGACGAAACCACGATGCAATAATCCATCGCGCCGTTCTCTTCGAGCGTCTTCACCACCTTGGCGACGGTCGAACGCTTTTGGCCGACCGCGACATAGATGCAATAGAGCTTCTGCGATTCATCGCCCGATGCGTTGATCTTCTTCTGATTGATGATGGTGTCGAGGATGACGGCGGTCTTGCCGGTTTGGCGATCGCCGATGATCAGCTCGCGTTGGCCACGGCCGACCGGCACCAGCGAATCGAGGGCCTTCAGGCCGGTTTGCATCGGCTCATGGACCGAGCGGCGCGGCACGATGCCGGGCGCCTTGACCTCGACCCGCATGCGCTTTTTGGCGTTGATCGGGCCCTTGCCATCGATCGCATTGCCCAGCGGATCGACCACGCGGCCCAAGAGCTCCTTGCCGACCGGCACTTCGACGATCGCGCCGGTGCGCTTGACGATGTCGCCTTCCTTGATGTCGCGGTCTTCACCGAAGATCACCACGCCGACATTGTCGGTTTCAAGGTTGAGCGCCATGCCCTTGATGCCGCCGGGGAACTCCACCATCTCGCCGGCCTGGACATTGTCCAAACCATAGACGCGGGCGACACCGTCGCCGACGGAAAGCACCTGGCCGACCTCGGCGACATTGGCCTCAGTGCCAAAATTTGCGATCTGCTCTTTTAGGATGGCCGAAACTTCGGCGGCGCCGATATCCATCGTCACGTCCCCTTCAACGCGAGTTCGAGATTTTGCAATTTTGTGCGGAGCGAATTGTCCAGCATACGCGAGCCGACCTTGACGATCAGCCCGCCAATGAGTGTGGGATCGACCTTGGCATCGAGCGTCACATCGCGCCCAACCACGCGCTTGACCGAATCGCGCACGGCCTGGAGATGCTCGGGCTTCAGCGGAATGGCCGAGATCACTTCGGCCGCGACCTCGCCGCGGTGGCGTGCGAGCCGCTCGCGATAGGCCGTAATCGTGCGCTCAAGCGCGAACAAGCGCCGGTTCTTGGCCATCAGGCCAGCCAAATTCTTGACGATCGGGTTGATCCCTAAGCGCTCCAGCACGGCCGCGAGCGCGCGCGCCTGATCGACGCGGCTCAGCACGGGGCTGCGCAACAGCGCACGCAAATCGGCGCTCGTGCCGATCAAGATTTGAAGTCGGCCGAGATCGGTTGCCACGTTATCGAGCTGGCCACGCTCATCCGCCAGCGCGAAAAGCGCCGCGGCATAACGCTCAGCAAGGCCCGAAAGGCCGGTGTCCTGCGCTGCCACCGCTCACTTGCTCCCTAGGTTCCGTTTGGCGCGACCCGCTTGGTTGGTGCGAGCCATCACTCTTTATTTTGGGGGAAATCGACCGCGACGAAGGGCCTCGCGCGGCCCCGCCCGCCCGAAAGGCGTGCGATAGGTATCACAACGCCCCGGCCGGTTCAACCGCGCGTAACAAATCATGATAGACGTGCTAAATCAACGTGTTAGGCTTAAAGGAAGCTATAGGGGTCGATATCGGCCTGAATCGCGACACCGGTCTTGCGCGGCATGGAGGCGAGCCAGCGGCGAAGATAGGGCTGCAAGCGCGAATCCTTCGGCGCCTTGATCAACACACGTTGGCGATGCCGGCCGCGGAGGAGCGCGAGAGGCGCAGGCGCGGGGCCCAGAATTTCGATCGGCGAATGCGCCCCAAGGTCGGCGCGCGCAATGCGGGCGAGGGCGCGCGCGGCCTCCGCCGCCTCGCGCTCGGTGCGGGCGGAAATGATCAGGGCCGCCAGCCGGCCAAAGGGCGGCAGGCCATGGGCTTTGCGTTGCGCGGCCTCCTCGGCCAGAAAGCGGTCGCGCTCGCCCGAGACTAGCGCCGCCATCACCGGGTGCTCGGGCATGTAGGTTTGCAGCAGCACGCGGCCTTTGCGATCGGCGCGCCCGGCGCGCCCGGCGACTTGTTGCAGCAATTGGAAGGTGCGCTCGGCCGCGCGCAGATCGCCGCCTGCGAGGCCGAGATCGGCATCGACCACGCCAACCAACGTGAGCAGCGGGAAATGGTGGCCCTTGGCGACGATCTGGGTGCCGACCAGCGCGTCGATCTCGCGCCGCTCGATGCGCTGGATCAGGGCGGCGGCCTCGGCCGGTGTCGCGATCGTGTCGCTGGTCGCGAGCGCGAAGCGGGCCTCGGGGAAGAGCGCTGTGACCTCCTCGGCCAGGCGTTCGACGCCGGGGCCGCAGGCGGCGAGCCGGCCGAGCGCGCCGCACGATGGGCAGGCCTCGGGCAGAGCGGTCCCGTAGCCGCAATGGTGGCAGGACAGCCGGTTGGCGAAGCGATGCTCGACCAGCCACGACGTGCAGTTCGGGCAATTCAGGCGGTGGCCGCAGGCGCGGCAGAGCGTAAGCGGCGCATAGCCGCGCCGATTGAGAAAGAGCAGCGCCTGTTCGCCGGCGGCGAAAGTTTCGCGAAGCGCCTCACGCAACAATGGCGCGAGCCAGGTGCCGCGCGGCGGTGCGTCGCGCCGCAAATCGATCGCGGCGATCAATGGCATTTCGGCATCGCCATGGCGCTCGGGCAAAACAAGCCGCCGATAGCGCCCGGCCTCGACATTGTTCAATGTTTCGAGCGCGGGCGTGGCGGAGGACAGCACGATCGGCGCGCCCTCAAGCCGCGCGCGCACCACCGCCATGTCGCGCGCTTGGTAGATCACGCCGTCTTCTTGTTTGAACGCGCTCTCATGTTCCTCATCGACCACGATCAAGCCCAATTTTGGGAAGGGCAGAAACAGCGCCGAGCGCGCGCCAACCACGACGGAAATCTCGCCATTGGCAATGCCGCGCCAGGTTTCGCGCCGGCGTTTGGCGCCAAGCTCGGAATGCCATTCAGCGGGCGCCGCGCCGAAGCGCACGCGGAAGCGGGCCATCCATTGCGGCGTCAAAGCGATTTCAGGCACCAGCACGAGCGCTTGTTTGCCGGCGCGTAAAGCCGCGGCGATCGCTTCGAAATAGACTTCGGTTTTGCCCGAACCGGTCACGCCATCGAGCAGCGTGACCGTGAAGCCGCCGTTCTTCGCTTTGCCGATCAGATCGTTCGAGGCCTCGATTTGATCGGGCGACAGCGTGGGGCCGGGATGATCGGGATCGGGCGCGGGAAATTGAGGGCGCGGCAAGGGCACCTCGATCAGAGCGCCGGCTTTGGCGAGGCCGCGCACGACCGCAACGCCGACACCCGCCTCGCGCGCGAGATCGGCCGCGCTCAGCGTCGGCTTGTTGTTGAGGGCCGCCAATACGCGCATGCGCGCTGGCGTGAGCTTGGCGGGTGGCGGCGGCCCCAGCGCGTAACCGAGCAGAGGGGCGGGCGGTTCGAGCGCATCCGGCACGCTTAAGGCCATGCGCAAGACCGCGCCCCGGCTGGCCAGCGTGTAGTCCGCGACCCAATCGATCAGGGCGCGGAGCTTGGCGGGCAGAGGCGGCACCGCGCGAACGCTCGCGATATCTTTCAGCCGCGCGGGCGCGACGGCGCCTTCGCCCTCGCCCCAGACCACCCCGACCAGCCGACGCTGGCCGAGCGGCACTTCGACGATGGCGCCGGGGACAATTTCAAGGCCGTCAGGCACGCGGTAGTCATAGGCGGTATCGAGCGCGAGCGGCAGCAGCACGCTCACCGTATGAGGCGCAGCGGTGGCGGCTGGCTCATTGGTCGCGGTGGGCGTCGTGGCGTGGGGCTGGGCCATCCGATAGACTTTCGCAGACGACTCGGGCGCGCCTCAAGCGGGGCGCCCAGTTACCGGTTCCTATTCCGTCATGCCCGGCCTTGAGCCGGGCATCCAGGCCTCCTCTTAAGACTGGATTGCAGGGTCAAGCCCGGCAATGACGCGGTGGGAGACACGGGCGCGCCTCAAGCGGGGCGGGCCTCGCCCTTCGACAGGCTCAGGGTGAGGCCTCATGCTGAGCCTGTCGAAGCATGAGGGCAATAACGCGCATGAAGTTTTTCGTTGATACGGCGGATGTTGGCGAGATCAAAGAGCTTGCCGCGACCGGGTTGTTGGATGGTGTGACCACCAATCCGAGCCTGGTGGCGAAATCGGGCGGTAATTTTTTCGACACGATCGCGAAAATTTGTGCGCTGGTGCCGGGCCCGGTCTCGGCCGAGGTGACCGCGACGCAGGCCGATCAGATGATCGCCGAGGGCAAGAAGCTTGCCGCCATCGCCAAGAATGTCGCGGTCAAAGTGCCGCTGACCTGGGATGGCCTCAAGGCCTGCCGCGCGCTCAGCCAGAGCGGCTCCAAGGTCAATGTCACGCTTTGTTTTTCAGCGACGCAGGCGCTGCTCGCGGCCAAAGCGGGCGCGTCCTTCATCTCGCCCTTTGTCGGGCGGCTCGACGATATCGGCCAAGACGGCATGCAATTGATCGCCGATATCTGCACGATCTATCGCAATTACCCGGATACGATTCAGACCGAAGTGTTGGTCGCCTCGATCCGCCATCCGATTCATTTGTTGCAGGCGGCGAAGCTTGGCGCGCATGTCGCGACCATTCCGCCCGATGTGATGAAGAAGCTCGTGACGCATCCCTTGACCGATAAGGGCCTGGCCGCGTTCCTGGCGGATTGGGCCAAGACCGGGCAGACGATTTTGGCTCCCTGACGCCATGGACCAAGCGCTCGCCGCCGCGATCGAGTCCTGGCGGCGTTGGCTTGCGCATGAACGACGCGCCTCAAGCCATACGCTCAGCGCCTATCAGCGCGATCTCGCGGCGTTTCTTGCGTTCGTGACCGATCATGTTGGCGCGGCGCCGACGCTCACGAGTTTGAGCGCGCTTAAAGTCAGCGATTTCCGCGCCTATTTGGCACACCGCGTGACAGGTGGTTTGGCGAAATCGTCGAACGCGCGCACGCTTTCAACGCTGCGCGGTTTTTTCCGCCATCTCGAGCGCAATAATCTGGCCGGCAATTCGGCCGTCGCGACCTTGCGCGGGCCGAAGCTGCCGCGCGTGTTGCCGCGCCCCTTGAGCGTGCATGACGCACGCGCGACGGTTGAGGCGGTGCATGATTTGGAGGATCCGCGTGCGCCCGCCTGGATCGCGAAGCGCGACACGGCTGTGTTGCTGTTGCTCTATGGCAGTGGGCTCCGGCTCGGCGAGGCGCTGTCCTTAAGGCGTGGCGATGTCGAGCGGTTGATCGGCTCTGACCCCTCACCAATCCGTTCGACACCCCTCACCCCTCCCTCTCCCCCGAGGGGAGAGGGGGCAGGAAAAAAGATCGGCGCGGCGGCGTTGCTCTCGTCCCACGGGGGAGGTGAGACGAAAACCTCAGACTCGCGGCCGCCTTCTCTCGACCCCTCACCCCGCGGGCTTCGCCCGCCTCCCTCTCCCACAAGGGGAGAGGGGGAAAGAAGGGAAGGCGCGGGGCCAACTTCCCTTGACCCCTCTCCCCTTGGGGGAGAGGGCGGCAAGCCTTGGGCGAAGGGCCAAGGGGAGCGGGTGAGGGGTGTGGCTGATACAAGCACGCGCGTCGCTACGCTGATCGTGCGCGGCAAGGGCAATAAAGAACGCGCGGTGCCGGTGCTGCCGGTGGTGCGCGAGGCGCTCGCCGATTATCTCGCCGCCTGCCCGCAGGCCATCGGCGCCCATGATCCGATCTTCGTCGGTGTGCAAGGGAGGACGCTTAGCCCGCGCGCCGTGCAAGCCTTGATGGCGCGTTTACGTCAGTCGCTCGGTTTGCCCGACAGCGCGACGCCGCACGCGCTGCGCCATAGTTTCGCGACGCATCTACTTTCGGGCGGCGGCGATTTGCGCACGATCCAGGAATTACTGGGTCATGCCTCGCTCTCGACGACGCAGCGTTATACCGGCGTCGCCGACGAGAGTATGCGCGCGCAATACCTCAAGGCACACCCAAGGGCGAAAGCGCGAGAGAACCCGTCCGCGGCTAAAATTTGAAAGCCGCGCATCGAGTGATCTGTACGCTTGACGTATCGCGTCTAAATCGCTAATATATTTTATGATTGTGAGCTTCCGCGATAAAGCGACGGAGCGGCTCTATCGTGGCGAGCGAGTTGCTCAGTTCGAGCCCTTTCGCCGACAAGAAGAAAAACGGCTGCGGGTTCTCGAAAGTGCAGAACACCTACTTGCTCTTACGCGTTTGCCGAGTAATCGGTTTGAGGCTTTGAAGGGTGATCGCAAGGGTCAATACAGCATTCGTATCAACGAGCAATGGCGACTTTGCTTCCGATGGGCGGAAGCTGACGCCGGTCCATCCGACGTTGAGATCGTCGATTATCATCGGTAGGAAATTTTATGGCACGTACCCCTATTCATCCAGGTGAGATATTGGCTGACGAGTTGGCCGAGCTTGGGATCAGCGCAACCGCGTTGGCGCGAACGCTTCGCGTTCCTGCCAATCGGATCAGTCAAATCATTGCCGGTAAGCGAGCGATAACAGTCGACACCGCGCTTCGAATTGGCAAATGGCTCGGCACCGGGCCCGAGCTTTGGTTGAATTTGCAAAAAACTTTTGAGCTGGATCAAGCGCGGAGCGAAATTGGTAAGGCGTTGGCCGCTATTCCGAGCGTAAAGAAGGCGAAGCGGGCGGCATAAAGCGAGTGGCGAACGCATGGGCGGCCATTAGCTGCCTTGGAGGCTCCCCAGCAACCCCGGAAACGCGTGCGTTTCCGCCTTCCTCCCCTCAAGGGGAGGAAGGGTTCTTCATATGTGAATGGCTCGCTTATCCACCGCGAGGGCCGCTTCCTTCATGATTTCGGAGAGCGTCGGGTGCGCGTGGCTGGTGCGTGCGATGTCTTCGGCGGAGGCGCCGATTTCGATCGCGAGCACGGCCTCGGCGATCATGGTGCCGGCTTCGGCACCCAAAATGTGCACGCCCAAAATGCGATCGGTCTTGGCATCGGCCAAAATCTTGACGATGCCGTCGGTCGCCGCCATCGCACGCGCGCGACCATTGGCGAGATAGGGGAAAGAACCGGCGCGATAATCAACGCCGGCCTCTTTGAGTTGCTCTTCGGTCTTGCCGACCGCGGCGACTTCAGGCGCGGTGTAAACCACGCCCGGGATCGCGTCATAATTGATGTGCGGTTTTTGGCCGGCGATGATTTCGGCGACCGCGACGCCTTCGTCCTCGGCCTTGTGGGCGAGCATCGGCCCGCGAATGGCATCGCCGATCGCATAGATGCCGGCGATCTTGGTTTGGAAATGTTCGTCGACCTCGACGCGACCCATTTTGTCGAGCGCCACGCCTAAGGCTTCGAGCCCGAGGCCTTTGGTAAAAGCGCGCCGCCCGGCCGCGACCAGCACGACATCGGCATTCAAGGTTTCCGCCGCGCCGTCTTTGACCGGCTCGACGGTGAGTGTAACGCCGTCGTCACTGGCTTTGGCGCTCGTCACTTTGGTGCCGAGGCGAAATTTGAAGCCCTGTTTCATCAGCGCGCGCTGGAACAATTTGGCGATCTCGCCATCCATGCCGGGCACCATGCGATCGAGGAACTCGACCACCTCGACCTCGGCGCCGAGCCGACGCCAGACCGAGCCCATTTCAAGCCCTATATAGCCGCCGCCGATCACGATCAATTTTTTCGGGACCGCGCTCAAAGCGAGCGCGCCGGTTGAGGACACAATGCGCTTCTCATCGATCGCGATGCCGGGCAGCGAGACAACTTCGCTGCCGGTCGCGACTATAATGTGGCGCGCGGCGATGGTTTTCGATGAGCCATCGGCGCCGGTGACCAACACCTCGCCGGGCTTGGCGATGCTGCCGATGCCGGCAAAGTGCGTCACGTTATTTTTCTTAAAGAGCTGGGCGATGCCCTTGGTCAGCGTGTCGACCACATTGGCCTTGTGCGCCATCATGATTGCGAGATCGACACTCAGGCTGGCGAATTTGATGCCATATTTGGCATAATCGCCACGGGCGTGAGCCACGGCCTCGGTGGTGTGCAACAACGCCTTCGAGGGAATGCAGCCGACGTTCAGACAAGTGCCGCCGAGCGATTTGTCTTTTTCAACGCAGGCGGTTTTGAGCCCGAGTTGCGCGGCGCGAATAGCGGCGACATAACCGCCCGGCCCCGCGCCAATCACCACCACATCGAAAGCATTGTCGGTCATTGTAAGCTCCCGTCGTCCACGCTGACGGCCTTGGAATTTGGCCGGTCGTTACTCACGATCGTCATGCCCGGGCGAAGACCCGGGCATCCAGGCCTCATCTGAAGACTGAATTGCCGGGTCAAGCCCGGCAATGACGAAATAAGAAATGTCGCGGCAGACGACGTTGTGGCGTGCCTGCCGCGCAACCGGCCCTATATCTCCAACAACAAGCGTTGCGGATCTTCCAGACATTCCTTGATGCGCACGAGGAAGGTGACCGCCTCGCGCCCATCGATCAGGCGATGATCATAAGAGAGCGCGAGATACATCATCGGGCGGATCTCGACCTTGCCGTCGAGCGCGACCGGGCGCTCTTGAATCTTGTGCATGCCGAGAATGCCGACTTGCGGCGGATTGAGGATCGGCGTCGAGAGCATCGAGCCGAAAATGCCGCCATTCGTTATCGTGAAGGTGCCGCCGGTGAGGTCATCGATGGCGAGTTTGTTGTCGCGCGCCTTTTGGCCGAAGGCGATGATCGCCTTCTCGATTCCGGCGAAGTTCATGCGATCGGCGTCACGCAAGACCGGCACAACCAAACCTTGCGGCGCGCTCAGCGCGACGCCGATGTTGTAGTAGTGCTTGTAAACAATGTCCTCGCCGCTGATCTCGGCATTGACCGCCGGAATTTCCTTGAGCGCCTGGATCGAGGCTTTGACGAAGAACGACATGAAGCCGAGTTTGGCGCCGTGCTTCTTCTCGAAGGTTTCCTTATAGGCGGCGCGCGCCGCCATGACCGCGCTCATGTCCACGTCGTTGAACGTGGTCAGCATGGCGGCGGTGTTTTGCGCTTGTTTCAAGCGTTCGGCGACGCGCTTTCTCAGGCGTGACATGGGCACACGCTCTTCACGCGCGCCATCGGGCCGGGCGACCGGCGCGGCTGGCGCCGGCGTTGGAGCGGGGCTTGAAGCGGGGCTTGAAGCGGGTTGGGCGGGCGCCGGCGCTTGTGCGGGTGCGGTGGCCGGCGCGGCCTCTGATTTGCGAGCCTCGACCGCGGCCAAGACATCGCCTTTCAACACGCGACCGCCTGGCCCTGAGCCTTTGATCTTGCGGAGGTCGAGCACATGCTCCTCGACCAATTTGCGGACCGAGGGAAGCATGACCTGATCGTCGTCGGCGGTTTGAGCCGATGGTGCCGTTGCCGAGGCGGTCGGCGCGGTTGGGGCGTGGTGGCCTGCGCCATTGGGTTTGACGCTGGGGGCAGTGGCGGCGGCCGCAGGCTTTGCAATTGGCGCGGGTGCGGCGGCTTGTGCGGGTGCGGCGGCGCCTTCCACAATGCGTCCCAATATGGCACCGACTTCTACCGTATCGCCCTGTTTAACGGTTTGCTCGGTGAGTTTACCCGCCTCGGTTGCGGTGATTTCGAGCGAGATCTTATCGGTCTCAAGCTCGAGCACGGCCTCGTCGCGCTTGACCATATCGCCAACCGCTTTGAGCCAGCGTGCGACGGTGGCCTCGGTCACCGATTCGCCAAGGGTGGGAACGCGTATCTCGGTCGACATCGCTTCGTGCTCCAATGCTCAGGCGACAAGCGCTTCGGTCACCAGCGCTTCTTGTTGACGGATATGAACCTTCAGGAAACCGGTCGCCGGCGAAGCCGATTCAGGCCGGCCGACATAGCGCGCGCGCTTCGCCGTGATCGACAGAGCGGCGAGCACGTCTTCAATGCGGCGGTCGACATAGGTGAAGGCTCCCATATTGCGGGGTTCTTCCTGGCACCAGACCACGTCGGCCTTGGGATATTTGGCGAGTTCGACGGTCAGGCTCTTGTTCGGGAACGGCGCGATCTGCTCGAGCCGGATCAGCGCGACGTCATCGATCTTGCGGGCGGTGCGCGCTTCCAGCAGGTCGTAATAGATTTTGCCGGTGCACAGCACGACGCGGCGCACCTTTTCGGGCGCCGTGAGTTTTTGGCTTTCGCCGAGCACACGATGAAACACGGTGCCAGGGCCGAAATCGGCCAGCGGCGAGACGCAGAGCTTATGACGAAGCAGCGATTTTGGCGTCATGGCGATGAGCGGCTTGCGGAAATTGCGCTTCATCTGCCGGCGCAGAACGTGGAAGAACGAGGCCGGCGTCGTGCAATTGACGACTTGAATATTCTGCTCGGCCGCGAGCTGCAAATAGCGCTCTAGGCGCGCGGAGGAGTGCTCGGGGCCTTGGCCCTCATAGCCGTGCGGCAGCAACATCACGAGGCCCGACATGCGGAGCCATTTGCTTTCGCCCGGCACGATGAATTGATCGATGATGACCTGCGCGCCATTGGCGAAATCGCCGAACTGCGCTTCCCAAAGCACCAGCGTGTTGGGGTCGGAGAGCGAATAGCCATATTCGAAACCGAGCACGCCGGCTTCCGAGAGGCACGAATTGATCACCTCGAAATCGGCTTGGGCGCCGGGGCGGATATGGTTGAGCGAGACGTGACGCGCCTCGGTTTCCTGGTCTATCAATGCGGCGTGGCGTTGCGAGAACGTGCCGCGCGGCGAATCCTGGCCCGAGAGCCGCACGCGCTTGCCTTCAAGGAGGAGGGCGCCAAAGGCCAGCGCTTCGCCGGTGGCCCAATCGATCCCTTGGCCGCTTTCAATCGCCTGGCGGCGCTCATCGATGACGCGAGCGAGACGCTGATGCGCTTTGAAATCCGCGGGGATCGCGGTCATGGCCGCGCCTATCTCGCGCAGCGTGGCGAGCTCGACGGCGGTTTCGCCCGCGCGATATTCGCCATTGCCAGGCTCGAAGCCGCGCCATTCGCCCTCAAGCCAATCGGCCTTGTTGGGCTTATAGCTGCGCGAGGCTTCGAGCTCTTTGTCGAGCCGGGCGCGGAAATCGGCGGCCATTTTGTCGGCGTCTTGCACGGTGATCGTGCCGTCCGCGACCAATTGCTCGGTATAGACCTGACGCGGCGTCGGGCGGCTCCTGATCGCGCGATACATGATCGGTTGGGTGAAGGCCGGTTCATCGCCCTCATTATGGCCATGCCGGCGGTAGCCGATGATATCGAGCACCACGTCGGAGCCGAAGGTTTGACGGAACTCCGTGGCGAGCCGGCAGATATGCACGACCGCCTCCGGGTCATCGCCATTGACGTGAAAGATCGGCGCTTGAACCACCTTCGCGATGTCGGACGAATAGGGCGATGAGCGCGCGGCGGTCGGGTTGGTGGTGAAGCCGATCTGGTTGTTGACGATGATGTGGATGGTGCCGCCGACGCGATAACCCTTGAGCTCGGAGAGCTCAAGCGTTTCGCCGACCAGGCCTTGGCCGGCAAAGGCGGCATCGCCATGCAGCAAGAGGCTCATCACGCGCTTGCGCTCGGTGTCGCGCTTCAGATTTTGTTTGGCGCGCACGCGGCCGAGCACGACCGGGTTGACCGCTTCGAGGTGCGAGGGGTTAGGCGTCAGCGACAGATGCATGCGCTTGCCATTGGGCAAATCGCGATCGGCCGAGGCGCCGAGATGATATTTGACGTCGCCCGAGCCTTGCACATCGTCAGGGTTCGCGGCCTCGCCTTGAAACTCGGAAAAGACGGCGGCGTAGGATTTGCCGATCACGCTGGTCAGCACGTTGAGCCGGCCGCGATGCGACATACCGAACACGATTTCCTCGACGCCAAGGTCGGCCGCGCGCAGGATGATTGCTTCCAAGCCGGGAATGACCGGCTCGCAGCCTTCGAGCGAAAAGCGCTTGGCGCCGCGATATTTGATATCGAGGAAGGTCTCGAAGCCTTCGGCCTCGCCAAGATCGGCCAGAATGGTGCGCTTCTCGGCGGGGGAGAGCGCGGTACGGTTGCGCGAGCCCTCGATGTGGTTTTGGATCCAGGCCTTTTCCTCGGGGCTCTGGATGTGCATGAACTCGACGCCGATGCGCGCGCAATAGGTTTGCTTCAAAATTGAAAGCGCTTCGCGCAGCGTCGCCCAATTCAGGCCGAGCACGCCGTCGAAATAAATCGGGCGGTCATAGTCCGATTCGGTGAAGCCGTAGGACGCGGGGTCGAGCTCAGGATGATGTTTTTCGCCTTCGAGCTGCAAGGGATCGAGCGAGGCGATCAAATGGCCGCGCACGCGATAGGCGCGCACCAACATCAGCGCGCGGATCGAATCGCGCGTCGCTTCGGGGACCTCGCCAGTGGCGGGCGCGGTCGCTGGCCGCGCGAGAACCGTTGACGCGGCGTGGCCATTGGCATGGCCGTTTATTTTCTTGGGTTCGGGCTCGGCATCGATGCGCGCGAAAAATTCGCGCCAGGTGGGCTCCACAGAGGCGGGGTCGCGCCGATACTGCGCCTCGATCGCCTCCATGAAGGCCGTGTTCGAGCCGTCGAGAAATGAAAGATCGTTCGTGTTCATGATCCAGACCGGGTAACCCAACGAAGCGGGGGGCCTCGTTCTATCGCTTCAGCACTGCGAGCATGGTCGCGCCGATGGCGGCGGGAGATTCGGCAATCTCGATGCCTGCGCTGCGCATGGCGTCGATCTTGCTGCACGCATCACCCTTGCCGCCGGAGATAATGGCCCCAGCATGACCCATGCGCCGCCCCGGTGGTGCAGTCCGGCCGGCGATGAATCCCACCACAGGCTTCTTAACTTTTTGCGTGCGCAGGAAGGCGGCGCCGTCTTCTTCCGCCGAGCCACCAATTTCTCCAATCATTACAATAGCTTCTGTTTCCGGATCGGCGAGGAACAGGCCGACGCAATCAACAAAATTGGTGCCGTTCACCGGGTCGCCGCCGATTCCGATGCAGGTTGACTGGCCGAGTCCGGCCGCGCTGGTCTGCGCCACGGCTTCATAAGTAAGCGTGCCTGAGCGCGAAACAATGCCTACTTTGCCGCGCTTATGAATATGGCCCGGCATGATGCCAATCTTGCACGCGCCGGGTGTGATGACGCCCGGGCAGTTCGGTCCGATCAGGCGTGAGCGCGAGCCTGAGAGCGCGCGTTTGACGCGCACCATGTCGAGCACCGGTATGCCTTCGGTGATGCAGACGATGAGCGCGAGCTCGGCATCGAGCGCTTCCAAAATCGCATCGGCCGCGAAGGCCGCCGGCACATAAATCACGCTCGCGGTCGCGCCGGTCTTGGCGACCGCATCGGCCACGGTGTCGAAGACCGGCAAATTGAGATGTGTGGTGCCGCCTTTGCCGGGCGTTACGCCGCCGACCATTTTGGTGCCGTAGGCGATCGCTTGTTCGGAATGGAAGGTGCCCTGCGCGCCGGTGAAGCCCTGGCAAATGACGCGGGTGTTGGAATCGACCAAGACCGCCATCAGGCTCGTCCTTCCTTGACTGCCTTGACGATTTTCTTGGCGGCATCGCCCAAATCATTCGCGGCGATCAAGGTCAGGCCCGAATTCGACAAGAGCTCGTTCGCCTTCTCGACATTGGTGCCGGCGAGGCGAACCACCAGCGGCACTTTGATGCCGATCTCGCGCGCCGCGGCGATGATGCCTTCGGCGATGATGTCGCAGCGCATGATGCCGCCGAAAATATTGACCAAGATGCCCTTCACATTGGGATCGCTCAAAATGATCTTGAACGCGGCAATGACGCGCTCGCGGGTGGCGCCGCCGCCAACATCGAGGAAATTGGCCGGCGCGCTGCCATTGAGCTGGATGATATCCATGGTCGCCATAGCGAGGCCCGCGCCATTGACCATGCAGCCGATATCGCCATCGAGCTTGATGTAATTGAGCTCATGGCGCGAGGCCTCGAGCTCCATGGGGTCTTCTTCGCTCTCATCGCGCAGCTCGACGATCTCTTTGTGGCGATATAGCGCATTGCTATCGAAATTGAGCTTGGCATCGAGCGCGATCAGCGCGCCCGCCGTGGTGACGACCAGCGGATTGATCTCCATCAGGCTGGCGTCGGATTGCGTGAAGGCGGTGTAGAGCGCGCGGAAGAAGCCCGGCGCCTGTTTCAGCGCGTCGCCTTGAAGGCCAAGGCGGAAGGCGAGTTTTCTCGCGTGGAAGGCTTGGAAGCCACTGGCCGGATCGATGGTGACCGTGATGATTTTTTCGGGCGTGTCATGGGCGACTTGCTCGATCTCAACGCCGCCCTCGGTTGACGCCATGATGGCGACACGGCCCGTGCCGCGATCGACCACCATGCCGCAATAGAGCTCGCGGGCGATATCGCTGCCGCGCTCGATATAGACGCGGTTGACCACTTTGCCGCCCGGGCCGGTTTGCGGCGTGACGAGCGTGCGGCCAAACATGGCCTTAGCCTCGCGCGTTGCGTCCTCGGCCGATTTGCAGACCTTGACGCCGCCGGCCTTGCCGCGCCCGCCGGCGTGGATTTGGGCCTTGACCACCCAGACCGGCCCGGCGGCCTCTTTAATGGCCGCCGCAATGCCCGATGGATCGAGCGCGACCGCGCCATGCGGAACGGGAACACCAAAGCCTGAAAGCAGGCGCTTCGCTTGATATTCGTGGATGTTCATCGGTTGATGTGCGTGAGCCTGGCCGTGAGAGCCGCGCGACTTATAGCACCGCGCCGCGTGGGTTCAACTGCAAAGCCCAGTCTCACGACCGCGCCCGGACCATTTTCCTGCCAGTTATGTCAGTTTCATGGCTTCCATGGCGTCGACCAGGCCCTTGACCGAGGCGACGGACTTATCGAAGGCGGCCTTTTCCTCGCTGCTCAGCGCGATTTCAACGATGCGCTCGACGCCGCCGGCGCCGATCACCACCGGCACGCCGACATACATCCCCTTCACGCCATATTGGCCGTCGAGATAGGCGGCGCAGGGCAGCACGCGCTTTTGATCGCGCAAATAGGCCTCGGCCATTTGAATCGCCGAGGCGGCGGGGGCGTAAAACGCCGAACCGGTCTTCAACAGGTTGACGATCTCCGCGCCGCCATCGCGCGTGCGCTGGATGATCTGGTCGAGCCGATCCTGCTTCATCCAACCCATTTTTACGAGATCGGGCAGCGGAATGCCGGCGACCGTCGAATAGCGCGCGAGGGGCACCATAGTGTCGCCATGGCCGCCGAGCACGAAGGCGGTGACGTCCTTGACCGATACGTTCATCTCGCTCGCGAGGAAGTGGCGAAAGCGCGCCGAATCCAACACGCCCGCCATGCCGACCACTTTGTTGGCGGGCAGGCCGGAGAATTTTTGCAGCGCCATCACCATGGCGTCCAAGGGATTGGTGATGCAGATGACGAAGGCGTTGGGCGCGTGTTGTTTGAGCCCATCGCCAACCGCCTTCATGACCTTGGAATTGATCGAGAGCAGATCGTCGCGGCTCATGCCGGGCTTGCGTGGCACGCCGGCCGTGACGATGACGACATCGGCCCCCTTTATCGGCGCGTAGTCATTGGCGCCTTGCAGGCGCACGTCGAAGCCGTCGACCGGCCCGCTTTGGGCGATGTCGAGGCTCTTGCCCTGCGGCAGGCCCTCGGCGATATCGAACATCACAATATCGCCAAGCTCTTTGAGCCCAATCATGTGCGCGAGCGTGCCGCCGATATTGCCGGCGCCAATCAGCGCGATCTTGTTGCGTGCCAATTAAGTCCTCCAATCAATGAGCCGTGCTTGGTCGTCATTCCGGCTGTTAGGCCAGCCCGAAAGCCATCGACTTTCGGGTGCGAGCCCCCGATCTAGTCGGGGGCAGGCTCTTGCGAGCCGGAATCCATGACACCGCTGATCGAGCCCGCGCGACGATGGATCCCCGCTTTCGCGGGGATGACGGAAGTGGATTTTCATGCGCCCGTTCTATAGCCGGCCTCATCGTCTCAGCACCATCATCTTTTTGATTTCGGCGATCGCCTTGGCCGGGTTCAGGCCCTTGGGGCAGGTTTTGGTGCAATTCATGATCGTGTGGCAGCGATAGAGCCGGAACGGATCTTCCAGATCGTCGAGCCGCTCGCCCTTGGCCTCATCGCGGCTATCGACCAGCCAGCGATAGGCTTGCAGCAAAATCGCCGGCCCCAAATAGCGATCGGAATTCCACCAATAGCTCGGGCAGGCGGTCGAACAGCAGGCGCACAGAATGCACTCATAAAGGCCATCGAGCTTGGCGCGATCGTCCGGTGATTGTAGCCGTTCGGAATTGGCCGGCGCGGGCGTGTCCGATTTCAACCAGGGCTCGATCGAGGCGTATTGCGCATAGAACTGATTGAGGTCAGGCACCAAATCCTTCACCACCGGCATATGCGGCAGCGGGTAGATGCGAACCTCGCCATGCACTTCTTCGATCGGTTTGGTGCAGGCGAGCGTGTTGGTGCCGTCGATGTTCATGGCGCACGAGCCGCAAATGCCCTCGCGGCACGAACGGCGGAAAGTGACGGTCGGATCGACCTCGTTTTTGATCTTGATCAGCGCATCCAACACCATCGGGCCGCAGGCGGCGAGATCGATGTCATAGGTGTCGGTGCGTGGGTTCTCGGCCAAATCCGGGTTCCAGCGATAGATCTTGAACCGCCGTGATTTTTTGGCGCCGGAAGGCGCGTCATGGTGCTTGCCGGGTTTGACCGTGGAATTTTTCGGCAGTCTGAACTCAGCCATGATCCGTGTTCCTTTGCGCCAAGCCCGATGCGCGGTTCAATAGACGCGCGCCTTGGGTTGGATCACCTCGACGTCGTTGGTCAGCGTATAGAGATGCACCGGCCGGTAATTGATCTTGGGTGCGCCATCGTCATTGAGCCAGGCAATCGAGTGCTTCATCCAATTGACGTCATCGCGATTGGGGAAGTCCTCACGCGCTTGGGCGCCGCGGCTTTCGGTTCGGTTCGAGGCACAATGCAGGGTGACGAGGGCCTGGCGCATTAAATTGTCGAGCTCGATGGTTTCCGCGAGGTCGGAATTCCAGATCAGGGACCGATCGGCGACCCGAATTTCATCGCGGAAGCTTGACCAGATCGAGGCGAGCTTGCGCTTGCCTTCGTCCATCAACGGGCCGGTGCGAAACACGCCGGCGTGATTCTGCATGGTGCGTTGCATATCGAGGCGAATCTCAGCGGTCGAGCTCTTACCCTTGGCGTGGCGGAGGCGATCGAACCAATCGAAGCAACGATCGGAGATCGTGGCGGGCAAGGTTTTGTGCGGTGTTCCGGGCTTGATCAGTTCGGCGCAGCGATCGGCGGCGGCGCGGCCAAACACCATGAGGTCGAGCAGTGAGTTGGAGCCGAGCCGATTGGCGCCATGGACCGAGACGCAGGCCGCTTCGCCAACCGCCATGACGCCGCGCACCACCGTATCTGGATTGTCATAGGCGAGTGTCACGACCTCGCCATGATAATTGGTCGGTACGCCGCCCATGTTGTAATGCACTGTGGGGCTGACCGGGATCGGCTCCTTGGTGCAATCGACGCCGGCGAAGATTTTCGCGGTCTCGGTGATGCCGGGCAGGCGCTGGTGCAAGACATCGGCGCCGAGATGGTCGAGCTTGAGGAAAATATGATCCTTGAGCGGGCCGACGCCGCGGCCTTCCCTGATTTCGAGCGTCATCGAGCGTGACACCACGTCGCGCGAGGCGAGGTCCTTGGCGCTCGGCGCGTAGCGTTCCATGAAGCGCTCGCCCTCCGAGTTCAGCAAATAGCCGCCTTCGCCGCGCACGCCTTCGGTGATCAGACAGCCGGCGCCATAGATGCCGGTCGGATGGAATTGGATGAACTCCATGTCTTGCAGCGGCAGGCCGGCCCTGAGCGCCATGCCATTGCCATCGCCGGTGCAGGTGTGCGCCGAGGTCGCCGTGAAATAAGCGCGGCCATAACCGCCGGTCGCCAGGATCACCATGTGCGAGCGGAACAAATGCATGGTGCCGTCGTCGAGATTCCAGGCGAGGACGCCGCGGCAGGCGCCTTCCTCGTCCATCACCAGATCGAGCGCGACATATTCGATGAAGAACTCGGCCGAATGTTTGAGCGATTGCTGATAGAGCGTGTGCAGCATGGCATGGCCGGTGCGATCGGCCGCCGCGCAGGTGCGGAGCGCCGTGCCTTCGCCGAAATGCGTCGTCATGCCGCCAAAGGCGCGTTGATAGATCTTGCCTTCGGCGGTGCGCGAAAACGGCACGCCATAATGCTCAAGCTCGAGCACGGCCTCGGGCGCGTGCTTGCACATATATTCGATGGCGTCTTGGTCGCCGAGCCAGTCCGAGCCCTTGACGGTGTCGTACATGTGCCAACGCCAATCGTCTTCGCCCATATTGCCAAGCGCGGCTGAGATGCCGCCTTGCGCGGCGACCGTGTGGCTCCGCGTCGGGAACAGCTTCGACAGGCATGCGGTCTTCAAGCCGTGCTGGGCGAGGCCGAAGGTCGCGCGCAAGCCCGCGCCACCGGCGCCGACGACAAGAACGTCGTAGCGATGCTCGATCAATGGATAGGCTTGCGGCATGACCTATCCCTTCAACGCGATGGCGATGACCGAGTAGACGCAGGCGACGCCCGCGATCAGGCAGCCGAGCGAGAGCCCGATCAGCAACGCCCATTTCTTCGGTTTGTGGTGGACATAGTCTTCGATCACCACTTGAAGCCCGAGCTTCAGGTGAAAAAACATCGCGCCCGAAAACAGAATGAGCAGCGTCGCCGCGACCGGGCCCTGAAGCCAATCGACCAACGCGGCGTGGTCGGCGCCCCGCATGGCGAGCAGCCATAGTTCGGCGACGACCCAAAGCCCGAGTGGCACCATGAGAATGGCGGTCAGGCGCTGCATCCACCAATGCTCGGTGCCTTGCTTGGCCGAGCCGAGGCCGCGCACACGGGCGAGCGGCGTTTGAATTTGAGTTTCACGCATGGCGCACCTCAGCCCGAGAAATAGACAGCGAGCCCGACGGCCCACGAGACCCCGGTCAACCCAAGCGCGGCGCCCAGCATCAGCGCGCCCGAGGCATAGGTCGCGCGCAAGGAAAAGCCGATCCCGATATCCCAGAACAAATGCCGGATGCCATTGCACAGGTGATAAAACAGGCAAAACGACCAGATGACGAGCAGGGCATAGCCGACCCAAGAGGTCAGGAACCACATCGACCAGGCGTAATAATCAGGCCCTGCTGCGGCGGTCAGCAGCCAGCAGCACAGCATGGCGGCGGCGCTCGCCAAAAACACGCCGGTCATGCGGTGAACGATCGACAGGACCGAGGTGAGTTGCGGGCGATAGACCTGCAAATGCGGTGAGAGCGGTCGGCGTGCATGAACGCCGCTTTTGCTCGTCGAGGCCTTGTCCATGGTTATTGACCTAATTCGCGCACAAAGGGCGGTCTCGGGGTAAAGGCAGGGCGACCGGTGCTGGATGAAGTGTCGACCAGGATTCGGGCGTCGCCGACAACCTCGCGTCGGGCTCGGCGGCGCGGGGCGAATCCCAATCGGGCAGAGATTTACGACCCATTGCCCGGGGCCGTCAATCGCGCCCCGTCGCGGGCCGGACGGCCGCCTCGTTCATGCCTGCGGCAGGCCCTCTCGGGCTTGGTCGCGAGCGCGCGGCGATAGCAGGCAATCGCCGGGGCGAAGCGATTTTGTACCTTTAGCGCGACACCAAGATTATTGAGCGCGCCGCCATGATCGGGCGCGAGCCGCAAGACATCGCGATAATGGCTGATCGCCTCATCGAGCTTGCCGGCGAGGTGCGCGTCACGCGCCCGCTCAAAGGCGATCGCGAGCTTATTCTTAGGTTTTGAGGGTGGCGTCGGATCGTTCATGTGGGCCGGCCTCCGCTAAGACCTTGGCATGATTCGAGCGCGGCCGCGATATCGCGGAACACGCTCTGCCAATCGCCGAAGCGCGCTTGGCGAAAAATTCGGAGGCTCTTATACCACGGGCTATCGGTACGATTGCCGATATAACGCCAATCGCCGCTCGAGGACAGCGCCAGCCAAACTGGTTTGCCAAGAGCGCCGGCCAGATGGGTGACCGCGCTGTCGATCGAGATGACCAGATCGAGCGTTTTGATCGCGGCGGCGGTGGCGGCGAAATCGTCCAAATGGGGCGAGAGATCGGCGATCAGGCCTTCATAGGCGAGGCGGCTGATATCGGCCGCGCGTGGGCCGACTTGGAGGCTGAAAAGCGCGACATTCGGCACGCCAATCAATTCCGAAAACGGGGTCAGGCGGCCGGCCGAGCGTTTGGCGTCGTCGCGTTGCTCGGGTCGGCCGGCCCATACGATCCCCACTTTCAATGTGCCGGGTGGGCGGGCCGTGAGGGGTGCGAAGCGCGCGACCAGGTCGTCAGGCGGCGCGATATAGCCTTCCGGCGTGGGCAAGGTTTCGCCTTGCGTGCCGAGTATGGGGGCAGGGAAAGCAACGGGGCCTCGACCTCAAAGGGTGGTGGTTGCGCGCCGCGCGCGATGATTTGGACCACACCGTTTAGGTTTTGCATCAGGCGCACGAGCGGGGCCTGGCATTCGAACACAACGCGCCCACCGCGCGCCGCGACCACGGGCACGAAGCGCGCATATTGCAAACAATCGCCAAAACCTTGTTCGTCATGGATGAGGATGGTTTTTCCGGCCAGCGGCTCACCGTTCCAGCGCGGCACGTCGAATTTTCGCGCGGGGCTTTCGGGGCGGCGGAAGCGCGCTTCGTAGGCGGCGAACCCCTCGGCGAATCTGCCGAGCTGGAGCAGAACGAGCGATCTATTCCAGGCGCCGCGCACATGGTCGGGATGGTGTTTCAGGAGTTCGTCGTGGCAAGCGAGCGATTCCTCGAGCCGGCCCGCGTCCTTTAGCGTCTGCGATAAAGTAAAAAGCGCGTTCGCGTTGCGCGGGTGGCTCGCGAGGATCGTGCGCTAGCAGGCTTCGGCCTCAGCGAGGCGACCGAGCTTGCGATAGGCGTCGCCGAGATTGCCGCGCGCCTCTATATCACCCAATTGCATCGCGCGACGATACCAGGCGGCGGCCGCCTCGAAGCGGCCGAGCCGATACAACGCGACACCCATATTATTGTAGACGGAGAGAAAACGCGGGTTGAGCGCGACCACTTTGGCCAGACCCTCAAGCGCCTCCTCAATGCGGCCCGCTTGCAGCGCTTCGATCGCAGCGCAATGAAGGGCGTTGGTGTCGTGCGTAACCGACGCGCGCGCCGGCGCCGGGCCGGCCGATTGAGGGGCGGCCGGGTCGCTCATCGTCTCAATGCGGCTTTTTCAAATAGAGGCGGATCAAGTCTTCGGCGATCTGCACGGCGTTCAGCGCGGCGCCCTTGCGCAGATTGTCCGAGACCACCCACATTTGGAGTCCATGCGGCACGGTCGGGTCTTTGCGCAGGCGCGAAACGAACGTCGAGTCTTCGCCGGCGCAATCGACCGGCGTCGCATAGCCGCCGTCCTTGCGATCGTCGATCACCTCGATTCCCGGGGCCTTGCGCAATGCCGCGCGGGCCTCGGCCTCGCTGATCGCCGTGCGGAACTCGACATTGACCACTTCGGCATGGCCGATGAAGGTGGGGATGCGCACGCAGGTCGCCGCGACCTCGATCGACGAATCGAGAATCTTCTTGGTCTCGTGCACCATCTTCCACTCTTCCTTGGTCGAGCCGTCGGGCATGAAGACGTCGATGTGGGGAATCGCGTTGAACGCAATACGCTTGGTGAAGACCTTGGGCTGCTTGGGTTGGTTCATATAGATCGAGCGGGTCTGCTCGAACAACTCATCCATGGCCGCCTTGCCCTTACCCGAGGTCGATTGATAGGTCGCAACCACGACGCGCTTGATCGGCGCGATATCATGCAAGGGCTTCAGCGCCATCACCATTTGAATGGTCGAGCAATTCGGATTGGCGATGATGTTGCGCTGTCGGAATTGCGATAGCGCGTCGCCATTGACCTCGGGCACGATCAAGGGCACGTCTTCATCCATGCGGAATTGCGAGGTGTTGTCGATGACGACGCAGCCCGCCGCCGCCGCGCGCGGCGCGTGAAGCTTGGAGACCGAGGCGCCGGGCGAGAACAGGCCGATATCGATGCCCTTGAAGTCGAACGTGTCGAGCGCCTTGACGGTGAGGATCTGCCCTTCGCCGTACGAGACTTCCTTGCCGGCCGAATCGCGGCTCGCCAGCGCAATCACTTCATCGACCGGGAATTCGCGTTGCCACAACACGTTGAGAATCTCGCGCCCGACATTGCCGGTGGCGCCGACGACCGCTACACGATAACCCATTATTCGCTACTCCGCGGGCGCGCTTCAGACGAGCTTGTCGAGCTCGGCCAAAATCGCGCTACCCATTTCAACCGTTGAAACCTTGCGTGCGCCTTGGGCCATGATGTCGCCGGTACGCACGCCGCTTGCCAGCACGCGTTGGATCGCGTCGTCGACCAGATCCGCGCTCGCGCCATCATCGAACGAATAGCGCAGCATCATCGATAGGCTCAAGAGCTGGGCGATCGGATTGGCCAGGTTCTTGCCCGCGATATCGGGCGCCGAGCCATGCACCGGCTCATAGAGCGCGCGCCGCCGGCCGCTTGAATCTGCCCAGCCCAGCGAGGCCGAGGGCAACATGCCGAGCGAGCCGGTGAGCATCGCCGCGCAATCGCTCAGAAGATCGCCGAACAGATTGTCGGTGACGATCACGTCGAACTGTTTCGGGTTGCGCACCAATTGCATGGCGCAATTGTCGGCATACATGTGGTGCAGTTCGACGCTGGCATAGTCCTTCTTGTGCAGGGCCGTGACCTCGGCGCGCCAAAAGACGCCGGTCTCCATCACATTCGCCTTCTCGATCGAATGCAGCTTGTTGCCGCGCTTCTTGGCCAGATCGAAGCCGACGCGCGCGACGCGCTCGACTTCGGGTGCGGTATAACACTGCGTGTCGATGGCATAGCGCGTGCCGTCAGGCTTTTTGAAGCTGCCGCGCGGCTCGCCGAAATAAACGCCGCTCGTGAGCTCGCGAATGATCATGAGATCAAGCCCCTTGACCACCTCGGGCTTCAAGGTCGAGGCGTCGAGCATAGAATCGAACACGATCGCGGGCCTAAGATTGGCGAACAGATCGAGGTCTTTTCTCAGGCGCAGCAGGCCGGCCTCAGGCCGGTGCTGACGGGCCACATTGTCCCATTTCGGGCCGCCGACCGAGCCGAACAACACGGCATCCGCCGCCATGGCATCGGCCACGGTTTCGTCGGTGATCGAGACGCCCTTGGCGTCATAGGCCGAGCCGCCGACCAGGCCGCGGCTCACTTCGTAGGAGAAGCTCCGGCGCTTGGCGAGCCAATCCATCACGCGCTCGGTCTCGCGCATCACTTCGGGCCCGATGCCATCACCGGGCAGAACCAGGATTTTCTTGTTCGCGGGCATGGCGTTTACCGATAGAGCCAGGGTTGAGCGGCGCGTTGCTTCGCCTCGAAGCTGGAAATCGCAGGCGCCTTTTCAAGCGTGAGGCCGATATCGTCGAGCCCGTTCAAGAGACGATGCTTGCGTGCCGCATCGATCTCGAACGCGATCACGCCGCCATCGCTTTTCCGAATTTCCTGTTTGGGCAAATCGATGGTGAGCGAGGCCTTGGCGGGCTCGGCGATTTCCGCCTGCAAGGCCTCGACCGTCGCGGCCGGCAGGGTGATCAACAAAATGCCGTTCTTCATGCAATTGTTGAAAAAGATATCGGCGAAGGACGGTGCGATGACGCAGCGTATGCCGAAATCCATCAGCGCCCAGGGCGCGTGCTCGCGCGACGAGCCGCAGGCAAAGTTCTCGCCGGCGACCAGAATCTTGGCCTTGTCATAGGGCGCGCGGTTGAGCACGAAGCCGGGGCGGTTGCTGCCATCGTCCTCATAGCGCATCGAATGAAACAGGCCCCGACCAAGCCCGGTGCGCCCGATCGTGGTGAGATAGCGCGCCGGAATGATCTGGTCGGTATCGATGTTGATGATCGGTAAAGGTGCGGCGATGCCGCTGAGCGTGATGAATTTGTCCATGATCGATCCGTTCAACTGAGCGTGCGGACGTCGGCGAGATGGCCGGCAATCGCCGCCGCCGCCGCCATCGCCGGGCTGACCAAGTGGGTGCGTCCGCCCGGGCCTTGGCGGCCTTCGAAATTACGGTTCGAGGTCGAGGCGCAACGCTCGCCGGGCGCGAGTTTGTCGGGGTTCATCGCGATGCACATCGAGCAGCCGGGCTCACGCCATTCGAAGCCGGCCTCGAGGAAAATGCGATCGAGCCCTTCGGCCTCGGCGGCCTCTTTCACCAGGCCCGAGCCGGGCACGACCATGGCGCCGACATGGCTCGCGACTTTCTTGCCTTTCACCACATCGGCCGCCGCGCGCAAATCCTCGAGCCGGCCATTGGTGCATGAGCCGATGAAAACGCGATCGATCTTCACGTCGGTCATCTTCATATTGGCCTTGAGGCCCATATAATCGAGCGAGCGCTCAAGCGCGCGGCGCCTGCCGGGATCGGTCTCATTGGCGGGGTCGGGCACGCGGCCATCGATCGGCACGACGTCTTGGGGCGAGGTGCCCCAGCTGACTTGCGGCGCGATCGACGCCACATCGAGCGTGATTTCGCGGTCATAATTCGCGCCTGGGTCGGAGGGCAGCGTGCGCCAGAAGCGCTCGGCTTGTTCCCACGCGCCGGCCTTGGGCGCGCGCGGGCGGCCCTTCAAGAACGCAAACGTCGTTTCGTCGGGCGCGATCAGCCCGGCGCGCGCGCCGGCCTCGATCGTCATGTTGCAGACCGTCATGCGCCCTTCCATCGAGAGCGCGCGAATGGCTGGGCCGGCATATTCGACCACATGACCGGTGCCGCCGGCGGTGCCAATTTTCGCGATGATCGCGAGAATCAAATCCTTCGCGGTGATACCGCGCGGCAAGGCGCCCTCGACGGTGATGCGCATATTTTTCGGCCGCTTCTGCACGAGCGTTTGCGTCGCCAACACGTGCTCGACCTCGGACGTGCCGATGCCAAAGGCAAGCGCGCCGAACGCGCCATGGGTCGCGGTATGCGAATCGCCGCACACCAGCGTGACGCCCGGCAGAGTGACGCCTTGCTCGGGGCCGATGATGTGGACGATGCCTTGGCGCACGTCCATCAAATCGATCAGCTCGACACCGAAATCGCGACAGTTTTGAATCAGGGTTTCGACCTGGAGGCGCGCATCGGCTTCCTTGATGCCCTTGGCGCGGTCCTTGGTCGGGATCGCGTGATCGGGCACGGCAAGCGTGGCGTCGGGGCGACGCACGCGCCGGTTCGACACGCGCAAGCCCTCATAGGCCTGCGGGCTGGTCACCTCATGAACGAGGTGGCGATCGATATAAAGGATCGTCGTGCCGTCAGTGTTCTCCGCGACAACATGGCTTTCCCAGATCTTGTCAAATAGCGTGCGTGGCTGAGTCATGGCTAAGTGCCCGTGTCATGGCCTCATCCTCCTGCCTCCGCCGAAGCGAAGCCGCTTCGGCTTCGCGCAGGCAGGTCGACAGGCTCAGGATGAGGCGATATTTTAAGCGTCCTCATGGTGAGCTTGTCGAACCATGAGGACTGAAACGTTCTATTCCTTGGTGCTCGCCGACGCAGCCTTTTCGTGCATATCGTCGCGCCGCTCGGTGATGCGCGCCGACTTGCCGCGCCGTCCGCGCAGATAATAGAGCTTCGCGCGCCGCACATCGCCGCGCTTGATGACTTCGATCGCGGTGAGGCGCGGCGAATAGAGCGGGAAGACCCGTTCGACGCCCTCACCATAAGAAATCTTCCGCAGCGTGAAGGCTGAATTGAGGCCGCGATTGCGCCTGGCAATGCAGACACCCTCGAAGGCCTGAACGCGTTCGCGCGTGCCTTCGACGACCTTGATTTTCACGCGCACCGTATCGCCGGGTTGGAATGGCGGAATGGCGCGCACCGCGGCGAGCTTGTCGACCGCTTCTTTTTCAAGTTGTTCAATCATGTTCATGGCTTTGGCCCCTTCAAGCTCAGGCGCGTGACGCGCGGGTTGCGGCATAATTTGACCAGAGGTCGGCGCGGCGTTCGCGCGTGGTGCGCTCGGCCTCGGTCCGGCGCCACAAGCGGATCCGCTCATGATTGCCGGACAGCAGAACCTCGGGAACGGCGCGGCCTTCGAATGTTTGCGGCCGCGTGTAATGGGGGTATTCGAGGAGGCCGGCTTCGTGGCTTTCCTCGGTCAGCGATTCAGCGCGGCCGATCACGCCGGGCAGGAGACGCACGCACGCATCCAAGAGGGCGAGCGCGGCAATTTCACCGCCGGACAGAACGTAATCGCCGATCGAAATTTCCTCGACCTCGCGCGCCTCGATGACGCGCTGGTCGACGCCTTCAAAGCGGCCGCAGATCAGCGTGACGCCGGGTCCGGCGGCGAGTTCGCGCGCGCGGGCCTGGGTCAACATGCGGCCACGCGCGGAGAGGTAGACCAAGGGCGCCGGCGCGGGCAAGCGCAGCGTATCGATCGCGTCCGCCACCACATCGGCGCGCATCACCATGCCGGGCCCGCCGCCAAACGGCGCGTCATCGACCGAGCCATGGCGATCACGCGCGAAGCGGCGAATATCGAACGCTTCGAGCGACCACAGGCCCTCGTTCAGCGCGCGGCCCGCCAGCGCGAAGCCGAGCGGCCCCGGAAACATCTCCGGGTACAGCGTCAGCACGCGGGCCTGCCAGGGCGCACGTGGGAGCGCGTTTGGCGTGGTCTCGCTCATCGAGCTTCGACCTCCTCGGGCGGATCGATCACCATCAGGCCGGCCTCAAGATCGATCGAAGGCACCGTTGCGTCCGTGAAGGCGAGCAAAAGTTCGCCGCCATCCGCGCGCGCGATTTCGATCACCGCGCCGGCCGGCAGATCGAGCACGGCGCGCACCGTGCCAATCGCTAGGCCCGCTTTGTCGATCACGCGAAGCCCGATCAGATCGGTCTGATAATAGCTTTCGGGCTCAGGCGCGGGCATGGCCCGCCTTGGCACGTAAAGCCGGAGGCCGCGCAAGGCCTCCACGCCATCGCGATCATCAACACCCTCGAAGCGCGCGATCAACGCGCCGCGACTCTCACCAATCAAGGTGAGCGCGAAGCGCTGCGTGCCCGATGCATTGACCAGCGCACCATAGGCAACGAGATCGGCCGGCGCCGCCGCGAAGCTCTTCACGCGCACCGCGCCCTTGACGCCATGCGGGCCCAGCACCTCGCCCAAGCAAACGAGGCCGGCCGCAGGCTTGCGGGTCGGTCGCGCGTGTTCGGTCATGGCTTGGGCCAACAACTCAACTGGCTCCTTCAGCCGGCGCTGCTTCGGCGGGTGCGGCGGCGGCTGCGGCGGCGGCTGCGGCAGCCGCTTCGGCGGCGGTGGCTTTATCGGCCGCGGCCTTCAGGCGTTCTTGCGCCTTCGCCTTTGGTTTCGACTTCTGCGGCGATTCATGACGGGCCGGGGCCGACGCGAGCGACGCCTCGGCCAAAAAGCGCGCGACCCGATCCGACGGCTTGGCGCCAACGCCGAGCCAATGCTTGATGCGCTCGACATTGAGCTTCACGCGGTCCGGATTGTCGCGCATCAACATGGGATCATAGGTGCCGAGCCGCTCGATGAACTTGCTGTCGCGCGCCATGCGCGAATCAGCCACCACGATGCGGTAGAACGGCCGTTTCTTCGCGCCCGCGCGCGACATGCGAATCTTGAGGCTCATGCGGTCAAATTCCTTCTCAGCTTCATTGGGATCATCCTTGTGTTGTGTGTTGTGCGTGTGATTTCGAGGCGAGTCATGACAGGCCGCCGCGTGGAAAGCCGGGCGGCAACGAGCCCGCCGGCAGGCCGCGCAACATGCCCTTCATGCCCATTTTGCCGACCTTCTTGACCATGTCGCTCATCTGCTGGAATTGCTTCAAGAGGCGATTGACCTCTTGGATCGTGGTGCCAGAGCCGGTCGCGATGCGGCGCCGGCGAGAGCCGTTCAGCACCTTCGGATTGCGCCGCTCGGTCTTGGTCATCGACTGAATGATGGCGAGTTGGCGGGCCAACATCGAATCATCGACATTGGCCGCGGCGAGTTGCTTCTTGACCTTGCCGACGCCGGGCAGGAGACCCATCAGGCCATCCATGCCGCCCATTTTTTTCATCTGCTGAATCTGCTTGGCCAGATCGTCGAGATCGAACGCGCCCTTTTGCATTTTGGCGGCGAAGCGCTCGGCCTCTTTCTGGTCGATCGTGGATTGCGCCTTTTCGACCAGCGAAACGATATCGCCCATGCCGAGAATGCGCGAGGCGATGCCGGCGGGGTGAAACGCTTCGAGCGCGTCCAATTTTTCGCCGACACCCATCAGCTTGATCGGGCACCCGGTGACCGCGCGCATGGAAAGGGCGGCGCCGCCCCGGCCATCGCCATCGACGCGGGTCAACACGATGCCGGTGATCGGCAGGCGCGCCTTGAATTGGCGCGCGACATTGACCGCATCCTGGCCGGTCAGAGCGTCGACCACGAGCAGGGTCTCGATCGGCCGCGTCGCGGTGTGGACCGCGGCGACCTCGGTCATCAAATCCTCATCGACGTGAAGCCGCCCAGCGGTATCGAGGATGACGACGTCATAGCCTTCGAGCCGCGCGGTTTCATTCGCGCGCTTCGCGATGGTCAGCGCATTTTGGCCGGCGACGATCGGCAGCACGTCAATGCCGGCCTGTTTGCCGAGCACGGCGAGCTGCTCCATGGCGGCTGGGCGGTTGGTATCGAGCGAGGCCAGCAGGCAGCGCGACTTTCTTTGGCGCAGCAGGCGTAGCGCGAGCTTGGCGCTGGTGGTGGTTTTGCCCGAGCCCTGCAGGCCCGCCATCAAGATCACCGCCGGCGGCTCGACCGCGAGCGCGAGCTCGGATTCATCCGCCCCCAGCACCTCGATCAGATGGTCGTGGACCAATTTGATGATTTGTTGGCCCGGCGTGACCGAGCGCAAAACATCCTGCCCGATGGCCTTTTCCTTGACCTGGGTGACGAAATCCTTGACCACCGGAAGCGCGACGTCGGCCTCCAAAAGCGCCACGCGCACCTCGCGCAGGCCCTCGGTCACGTCGGCCTCGGAGAGGGCGCCGCGCCGCGTCAGCCGCTCGAAGGCCGCGTTGAGCTTGGTGGTCAGGCTATCGAACACGGTCTAATCCGTTGATCCAAAACACAAAAGCGCCAGTGCGCGAATCTCGCGGACTGACGGGCCTCCTCGGAGGCGGTCGCTCTCAAAGCGCAGAGCGGGCGGAATGTAGGCGGGAGACGGCGCTAAGTCAACGCAACCGAGCCTCTAAGCCGCGCGGCGGGGTTGACAATGCCGATGAAATGACTATAGTCATATGACCATGGTCATGAAGAAAACAGTTGTTGCGACGCGCTCGATCCCGGCCGGCGAGTTCAAGGCGCATTGCCTGCGTCTGCTCGATGAGGTGAACACCACGCGCACCCGCCTCGTCATCACCAAGCGCGGCAGGCCGGTCGCCGAGCTTGGCCCAATCGGCGAGCGCCCGCCGTCGATCATCGGCTCAATGCGTGGCACCGGTCGGATTCTTGGCGATATCATCTCGCCGATCGATGTCGCGTGGGGGGCCGACGAGCGCAATCTGAGCGGCGATGATCAGCCGCCGGATTGACCTCATACTCGATACGCACATTTGGCTTTGGCTTGCGTTCGATGACCGGCGGCTGAAGGCGGAAACCCGCCGTGTCATCGATAAGGCGGCTGGCCAAGGTGTTCTCCACGTTTCCGCCATTTCAGTGTGGGAAATCGCGCTGCTTGCGGCTCGCCGCCGCATCGAGTTGGACCTGCCCGTCCGAGATTGGGTGGAGCAATCGCTCGCGCGCTCTGGGCTCGGACTCGCGGATCTCACGCCCGACATCATGATCGAGGCATACGAATTGCCAGCACCATTCCACGACGATCCCGCTGATCGCATGCTTGTGGCGACCGCTAGGTTAAGGGGGGCAAGGCTCCTCACTCATGATCGACTGCTTTTGGCCTATGGCGGCCTCGGCCATGTCGAGGTTTTGGCAGGCTAGAGCCTGCCCTTCCTTGGGTGGACGCCGCGCGCAGCGCGCCCTATAACCCCACCATGTCTGGCACGCCCTTTATAAAGATGCACGGGCTCGGCAATGATTTCGTGGTCATCGATGCCCGCGCCAAGGCCTTGCGCCTGAGCGCTGAGGACGTGCGCGCGATCGCCAATCGGCGCACCGGCATTGGCTGCGATCAATTGATCGAGATTGAGGCGCCACAGGCCAAGGGCGCCGATGCCTTCATGCGTATTTATAACGCCGATGGCGGCGAGGTTGCGGCGTGCGGCAATGCCTCGCGTTGCGTCGCGTCGCTCCTGATGGGCGAGACCAAGCGCGCCACAATCATGCTCGAAACCAAAGCGGGTTTGCTCGCGGCCGAGGCGCGCGGGCAGGGGCGCATTGCTGTCGATATGGGCGCGCCGCGCCTTGAGTGGCAACAAATTCCGCTCGCCCGCGCGATGGATACGCTCCATCTCGATCTCGCACGCGGGCCATTGCGCGATCCGGTCGGGGTCAGCATGGGCAATCCGCATGCGGTGTTTTTTGTTGCCGATGTCGAAGCGATCGATATCGCGACGCTCGGTCCGGCGCTTGAACACGATCCGCTGTTCCCTGAGCGCGCCAATATCGGCATCGCGCAAATGCTCGATCGCACGCGCATTCGGCTGCGCGTGTGGGAACGTGGCGCTGGGCTGACGCTCGCCTGCGGCACGGGCGCGTGCGCGGCGTTGGTCGCGGCCGTGCGACGCGGCCTCGCCGAGCGAAAGGCGACGCTCATCCTCGATGGCGGGCCGCTCGAGATCGAATGGCGCGCCGACGATCATGTGATGATGGCGGGTCCGGTCGCGACTAGTTTCACCGGCGTGTTGCCGAACGGGGCGGCGTCATGAGCGCGCTCGATGTGATCAGCTTCGGCTGCCGGTTGAACGCCTATGAGGCCGAGGTCATGCGCGCCAAAGCGGGTGAGGCGGGGCTCGAGGATGCGGTGATCGTCAACACCTGCGCGGTCACCGCCGAGGCCGAGCGCCAGGCGCGCCAGGCGATTCGCCGGGCGCGGCGCGAGCGGCCCGAGGCACGCATCATCGTCACCGGTTGCGGCGTGCAGGTCGATCCTACGCGCTATGCCGCGATGCCCGAGGTTGATCGCGTGATCGGCAATCTCGACAAGCTCGATAAAGCGAGCTTCATGCCGAGCGTGACGACACGTGTAGTGGTGAATGACGTGATGATGGCGCGCGAGACCGCCTCGCATTTGGTCGCGGGATTTGAGAATCGCGCGCGGGCGTTCGTGCAAGTGCAAAATGGCTGCGACCATCGCTGCACCTTTTGCATCATTCCCTTTGGTCGGGGCCCGAGCCGCAGTGTGCCGATCGGCGAGATCGCGCGCGAGATTCGAAATCTGGTCGAGCATGGTCACCCTGAAATCGTGCTCTCGGGCATCGATCTCGGCGCCTATGGCGCGGATTTGCCCGGCAAACCGCCGCTCGGCCAGATGGTGCGTCGCTTGTTGGCTGCCGTGCCCGAATTGCCGCGCCTTCGGCTCTCATCGATCGATCCGGTCGAGATCGATGATGAGCTCGAGAGTCTGTTGTGTAACGAGCCGCGCCTGATGCCGCATTTGCATCTCAGCGTGCAGGCCGGCGATGACATGATCTTGAAGCGCATGAAGCGCCGCCATAATCGCGCCGATGTGATCGCGCTGGTTGAGCGGCTGCATGAGCGGCGCCCTGAGATGAAGTTTGGCGCCGATCTGATCGCGGGCTTCCCGACCGAGACCGATGCCATGTTCGACAATACGCTGCGTCTCGTGGATGAAGCGCGGCTCGATTATTTGCATGTCTTCCCCTATTCGTCGCGCCCGGGCACGCCGGCGGCGCGCATGCCACAAATGCCGGTCGCGCTGCGCAAGGCGCGCGCGGCACGATTGCGCGCGCGCGGCGAGGAACGTTTGCGCGACGCGCTCGATGGCATGGTTGGGAAGACGGTTTCGGTCCTGATCGAACGCGATGGCGAGGGCCGTAGCGAGCATTATTTGCCGGTGCGCGTTGCTGATGATGCAAGCGCGCCAGGCACGATCATTTCCGCGCTCGCCATGGCGCGCGAAGGCAACACGCTGATCGCGCGCGCTGTATGAGCAAGGCTGGCGAGACGGAGCGCCGCAGAGGCGGGTTCTTCGCGCGTCTGAAGGCGGGCCTCGCCAAAACCGCGCAAGGCCTGACCGGCTCGATCGGCACGATCTTCACCGGTCGCACGCTCGACCGCGCGATGCTCGATCAGCTGGAAGAGGCCTTGATCGCGGCTGATCTCGGCGTCGCGACCGCCGAGGAATTGGTCGAAGCGCTCGCCAAACAAAAACTCGGTTGTGAAGTGAGCGATGAAGACGTGCGTACGGCGCTGGCCGGTGAGGTCGCGCGTATTTTGGAGCCGGGCGCGCGGTCGCTGGTGATTGATTCCGCCCATAAGCCCCATGTGATTTTGGTCGCGGGGGTCAATGGCACAGGCAAGACCACGACGATCGGCAAGCTTGCGCACCAACTCAAGGCCGAGGGCCATTCGGTGATGCTGGTCGCGGGCGATACGTTTCGCGCCGCCGCGGTCGAGCAATTGAAGATTTGGGGGCAGCGCGCCAATTGCCCCGTGATAGCGCGCGCCGAAACCGGCGCCGATGCGGCCGGTCTCGCCTTTGATGCCTATGCCGAAGCGAAGGCAAAGGGTGCCGATGTGATGATCATCGACACCGCCGGTCGCTTGCAGAACAAGGCGCATTTGATGGACGAGTTGAAGAAGATCGACCGGGTGTTGAAGAAGGTGGATCCGAGCGCGCCGCACACGCGGCTCCTGGTGCTCGATGCGACGACGGGTCAGAATGCGCACAACCAGGTCGAGGTGTTCAAAGAAGCGGTCAAGATCGACGGCCTGGTGATGACCAAGCTCGACGGCACGGCCAAAGGCGGCGTGGTGGTCGCCCTTGCCAAGCGCTTTGGCCTGCCGATTGTCGCCATTGGCGTTGGCGAGGGGATCGATGATTTGAGGCCGTTCGAGGCCGAGGGCTTCGCCCGTGCGCTCTTAGGGCTGAATTAGTCGCCAGGCCTAGGCGCGGCGTGGCCACGCGCGAAGTCGCCGGTTTGGCCGGTGGGATTACCATAGGGCGCACCGAGCGGGCGGCCCGCGGCGGTACGGTGATGGCTGAGCGCCCAAACCACCGAGGGGAAGGCAAGGGCATCCCACGGAATCTCATCCCAGGTGAAAAACTGGGCCTCCAGGCTTTCCGGTCCGATGGCGAGAAGCTCGTCGGCCATCCGGGCGCGGAAAATCAGCTGCACCTGGCTGATGCGCGGCACGTTGTAGACCGCGAGCAGGCCCTCGATTTCAAGCGCGGCGCCGGCCTCCTCGCGCGCCTCGCGCAGCGCGCCGGCCTCGGCGGTCTCGTTCTCTTCCATATAGCCGGCCGGGATGGTCCAGAAGCCCGCCTGCGGTTCGATCGCGCGCCGACACAAAAGAATTCGTCCGTCGTTCAGGCTGGCGACCGAGCCGACCACGATCTTGGGATTGTCATAGCGGATAAAGCCGCAGGTGTCGCACACCAGGCGGGGTAAATTATCGCCGTCTGGGATATGCCGGCGGATCGGCCCGCCGCTCTCAGGATAGCGTGTCATGACCCCATTATGAGCCGCGCGATCGCTGTCATCTACCGACAAACCGGGCCCAGCCTTCACACCTGGTTAAACAAAGACCACTAGTTTTATAGGGCGGCGAAATAGTGCCATTCTGCTGATACAGGCCCCGTCACCTGAACGAACCCGCCAAAATGCCCGGCGCTAACATGGAGCGCTCAGAGCCGGCTTCAGCGCCGACACGAACGGCGCAAGCGGCCAGTCCGGCCGCGGCGCGGCTGCAGCCTTGCGCGTGGCAGGCGTTCGACATGGTGCGAAAGCCTATGGCGCTCAGCGATGCGAACGGGCGGTTGGCCTATGCCAATCAAGCCTTCGTTCGGTTGGCCGCCCAAGTCTGCCCCGATGTCACCGATAGCCGGGCTCTCACGCTGGCGCATGTTTTTGGTGTTGGCGCTAAGGACGAGGCGTTGGTGGCATCGATCGCGCGGGGCGAAGCGATGAGCGCCGATGGCGTGCTCGAAGGCATGGGCAGAGCGGCGGTAAAATTACGCGTCATGGTCGAGCCGCTCGAACCCGGCGTTAGTGGTGGGGACATTGTCGGGCCGCGCGCTCTCGTTCTTTGCGACGACTTGACCCAGGGTGCTGCAGCGCCCAGCGGCGCCGGCGCGCAACCCGCGCCACAATCGGCCGAACTCAATTCACTGACCCATGCGCTGGCCTTCGCGCGCGATGAAAGCGAGCGGGCTAATGCGGTCAAATCCAATTTCCTCGCCACGATGAGTCATGAAGTGCGCACGCCCTTGAATGGCGTGCTCGGCATGCTGCAATTATTGCTCGCGGGCGAACTCGACGCCAATCAACGGGATTACGCTGAAACCGCTGTTGGGTCGGCCAATGCCTTGCTCACGGTCATCAATGATGTGCTCGATTTCTCCAAGATGGAGGCGGGTCGGTTCGAACTTGAACGCATCGCTTACGATCTGGCTGTGTTGGTCGGCGGTATCGCGCAGGGCTTCGACGGCTAGGCGCGCGAAAAAGGACTGATTTTCCGTACCGAGATCGCGCCCAATGTACCAGACCGTTTGATCGGCGATCCGGCCCGACTCCGGCAGGTCGTGAACAATCTGATCAGCAACGTGATCAAATTCACGAAAAAGGGCTCGGTATCTCTTCATGTGTCGGTGATCGAAGCGGCGGCCGGCGGCGGCGCAAGATTGCGGTTCGAGGTGCGTGACACCGGGATCGGCATCGCCGAGGCGGATCGGGCCAAAATCTTCGAAGGATTTTCGCAACTCGATTCTTCGAACACCCGAATCTATGGCGGGACAGGTCTAGGCCTTTCGATTTGCCATCGCGTGGCCATCATGATGGGTGGCACGATCGGTTTAGAGAGTGTGCTCGGCGAAGGCAGCGTCTTTCGATTTGAGATTCCGTGTAAGCCCGCGCTGGCCGAAAAAGGCCCGGCGCTGGTCGCCGATTTGTCGCGCACGCGAATCGTGATGACCGGCACGGCGTTGAGCGAACGCCAGAGTCTGATCGAGGGGCTACAGGACGGCGTCGCAAAGGCGGAAATCGTGTCGTCCACCCGTGACGCGCTCGATCGACTGCAAGCGATGGTGGATGAAGGTGCCCGCAGGCCCGTGGTGATCTACGCGGCGGAGTCCCTGGCGGATGACGCGGCCGAATTCGCTCGACGCGTAAAGGCGAATCGCGCTTTTGAGAACTGTCCCCTCATCCTGTTGATCCGTAGCGGGCTACGCGGGGATGCCGCGCACAGCAAGTCTCTCGGCTTCTCGGCCTATTTGGGCGAGCCGCTCGACGCCGAAATTATGCTGCGATGCCTGCGGTATTTCGAGAACGAGATGGACATTGGCCGTGAGAAATCGGCCGAATTGATCACCATTCATAGCCTCAAAGAGGCAATTGGCCGCGTGCCGATCGTCTTGATTGCCGAGGACCACCCGGTCAACCAGAAGCTGGCCGTCGCTCTCATGCAGCGTCTGGGTTGTTCGACGGTCATTGTCGACAATGGCGCCGAGGCTGTGGAGCGAGTCAAGGCGGGCGGCATCGATATGGTGTTGATGGATGTTCAGATGCCCGTGATGGATGGCATCAGCGCCACCCGCGCCATTCGAGAACTCGGCGATGCCGCCGCTTGGCTGCCGATCATCGCTGTGACGGCTCATGCCCTGGCGGGCGATGAGGAAAAATACAAGGCCGCGGGCATGGATGATTTCGTGCCGAAGCCGATCGAGCCCGAGCGTCTGAAGAACACAATGCTGCATTGGCTTCGCCGGACAACCGAGCCGGGGCTTGGGGCGGGATCGGCTCGCCTTGGTGCCGCTCACGGCCTGCCAGTGCTCGATCAGGCCGTGCTTGATACGCTTGAGCGCTCGCTCGGCAAGGCCGGCGTCATCGAGCTCGCCAGGGCTTATATGGAGACGACCGTGCAGCATCTCGATGCGCTCGACCGGGCCATCGCCGCGGGCGACACCGTTAAAGTGGGCGCCGAGGTGCATGATTTGAAATCGTCCTCCGGCAATTTGGGAGCGCGTCAATTGGCGGCTCAAGCGCGCGCCATTCAGGCCGCGGTCAAATCCGAACCGCTGCCGGCAATTCGCGATCTGATGATCCCGCTCCGCGCTCAGTTCGATGCCGCGCGAAAGGCGTTTGGCGAGCGCTATCGCGCTTAACGACGGCCCATCGCTTTTCAATAGGGGCGCCACAGGGCAAAGTGTCGGCATGACACCGAGTCGCCCGATGACCCGCTTGTTTGCTCGCGATGCGGTTCATTTGCCTGGACGGATGAAAAAACGACTCTTCGAGGTGGGGCGTGCGCTAGGTGTGGGTCTCGCGGCGCTGTTTTTTGCGGTTGTCTCGGCCGCAGCGGCGGATGACGGCGGCTCGCGCCATGGCCTTTCGCTGTTCGGGCCGCTCAACTATGACGCCGATTTCGAGCATTTCGATTATGTCGACCCGAATGCGCCGAAGGGCGGCACCTATAGTCGCGGTCTCGACGGCACCTTCGATAATCTCAACCCCTTCATCTTGAAGGGCGTGCCGGCCGAGGGCGTGGACCAGTTTGTTTTCGAATCACTGCTGGAGCCTTCGCAAGACGAACCCGATGCGGCCTATGGTCTGATTGCACGGAGCGTCACGCTGGCGCCCGATCGTCGGTCGGTGACATTCATCTTGAATGCGATGGCGCGCTTTCATGACGGCACGCCGATCACGGCGGCCGACGTGGTGTTCTCCTATGAGACGCTGCTCAAGGAGGGCAACCCGACCTTCCAGATACTTTATGCCGATGTCGTGGCGGCCGAGGCGCTGGCGCCGAATGCCGTGCGCTTCCGCTTCAGTACGATCGAGAATCGCAAATTGCCGCTGCTCGTTGGCGCCATGCCGATTCTGTCGAAGGCCTATTACAGCAAGCACAAATTCAATCAGACCACCGTCGAACCGCCGCTTGGCAGCGGTCCCTATCGGGTCAAATCGGCCGATCCGGGCCGCAGTGTCGTCTATGAGCGCGTGTCCAATTATTGGGCGGCGCAATTGCCGGTTCGCATCGGCCGGCACAATTTCGACACCATCCGCTATGACTATTATCGCGACCGCACGGTCCTGGTCGAGGCGTTCAAGGCGGGGGCGTTCAACTGGCACGAGGAATTCACCTCGAAGACCTGGGTGACGGGCTATGACCTGCCCGAGATCGCCGAAGGTCATATCGTGAAAGAGAGCCTGGCGGACAACACCCCTTCCGGCGTGCAAGCGTTTTTCATCAACACGCGGCACGCCAAATTCGCCGACCGACGCGTGCGTCAGGCGCTCGACCTCGCCTTTGACTTCGAGTGGACCAACCAGACGATGTTCCACGAGCAATATAAACGCATGGCGAGCTATTTTGAGAATTCCGAACTGGCGGCGCGCGGCCTAACCGAGGCGGACGAGCTCGCGCTGCTCAACCCCTTCCGCGCCAAGCTGCCGGCTGAGTTGTTCAACACGGCGTTCACGCCGGCCGCGACCGACGGCTCGGGTGAGGCGCGTGCCAATCTACGTGCCGCTGGAAAACTGCTGAGCGAAGCCGGCCTGCGCGTGGCGGGTGGCAAGCTGCTTGAGCCATCAACCGGCGAGCCGTTCAAGCTCGAGTTTCTTTATTTTGAACCGAGTTTCGAGCGCGTCATCGCGCCCTATGCACGGAATCTCGAGAAGCTCGGTTTCGTCACCACGCTTCGCCTGGTTGATCCGGCCCAATACGAGAATCGCCTCAAGACGTTCGATTTCGACCTCATCATTCAGCGTTATGTTCAATCGCTCTCGCCCGGCGCCGAGCTGCGCGGCTATTTCGGCTCGGCCGCGGCCAGCCAGGATGGCAGTCGCAATCTAGCGGGGATCAAAAACGGCGTGGTCGATGCGCTGATCGAGACGGTGCTGGGCGCCGCCGATCGGCCCGCGCTCATCGCGGCCTGTCGGGCGCTCGATCGTGTTTTGCTGTTCGGGCATTACATGGTGCCGCAATGGTATAAGGGCCGGCATGATTTGATCTATTGGAACAAATTCGGCCGCCCGGCAAAAGCGCCGCTCTATGGCCTCGGTCTCGACACCTGGTGGGTCGATCAGGCCAAGGAGGCGGCGTTGAGCGCGACAGGGAAGACGATAGATTGATGCGGTGTCGGGATTCGTGCCGCCAAGAGGAGTTACGCTTGATGCGTTCGCGTCTTTATCGCCATTTGGCCGGCGTCGTTGCGGCCTTGTTGGTGAGTTTCGGTTCGGCGTTTGCGCTCGCCGATGATGGTCTCTATGTCAGCCACGGCATCGCCATGCATGGCGATCTCAAATACGGGCCGGATCAAGGCTTTGACTATGTCAATCCCGATGCGCCCAAGGGCGGCACGCTCAGGCTGGCCTCGGTCGGCACCTATGACAATTTGAACCCTTTTATCATCAAGGGTGTCGCGGCCGACGGAATCAATTTGGTTTTCGAGACGCTGATGGAACCATCAAGCGACGAGGCCTTCTCGGAATATGGCTTGATCGCCGAGAAGATCGAGATGCCGGCCGGTCGCTCTTGGGTGATCTTCACGCTGCGCGCCGAAGCGCGTTGGCATGACGGCACACCGATCACCGTCGCCGACGTGATTTTTTCTCTGGAGACGCTGAAGACCCAGGGCAGCCCGAATTATCGCCTCTATTACGCGAACGTAGATAGAGCCGAGGATTTGGGCGAGCGGCGCGTTAAGTTCAGTTTCTCTGGCGGCGAGAATCGCGAGCTGCCACTGATCATCGGCCAGTTGCCGATCATCTCGAAGGCTTATTACACCGCGCACAAATTCGACGAGACCACGCTCCAGCCGCCGCTCGGCAGCGGGCCTTATAAAGTGTCCAAGGTTGAAAGCGGGCGCTCGATCACCTATGAGCGCGTCAAGGATTATTGGGGCGCCAATTTTCCGCGCCAACGCGGGCGATATAATTACGATCTCATCCGTTATGACTATTTCCGCGATCCGACGGTCGCGCTCGAGGCTTTTAAGGCGCACGCATATGATTTCCGTGTCGAGAATTCCGCCAAGGAATGGGCGACGCAATATGTCGGCCCAAATTTCGACCGAAAGCTCGCGATCAAGGAGGAATTGCGTCACGAATTGCCGACCGGCATGCAGGGTTTTGCCGTCAATATCCGTCGGCCTTTGTTCGCCGATGTACGCGTGCGTCAGGCGTTGATTCAGGCGTTCGATTTCGAATGGGCGAACAAGAATCTTTTCTATGGCCAGTACACGCGGACCGAGAGCTATTTCTCCAATTCCGAATTGGCGTCATCGGGCTTGCCGAGCGCGGAGGAACTCGCGCTTCTTGAGCCGCTCAAGGCCGACCTGCCGCCTGAGGCTTTCACGCAGGCATACAAAGCACCCGCAACCGATGGTTCGGGCAACAACCGCGCGAATTTGAAAAACGCGGCGGCGCTCTTGGATGCGGCGGGTTATGTGGTCAAGGACAAGAAGCGGATCGACCCCAAGACCGGCCGACCGATGGAATTCGAGTTTCTGATGGGAAGCCCGGGCTTTGAGCGCATCGTCGGTCCCTATGCCAAGAGCCTGGCGCGCCTTGGTATTGAATGCAAATTGCGCGTGGTTGACTCCTCCCAATATGTCGAACGCCTTCGGAAGTTCGATTTCGACATGGTGGTTCAATCGTTTGGCCAATCGCTCTCGCCGGGCAATGAACAGCGCAATTATTGGTCGAGCAAGGCGGCCGATGCGCCGGATTCCGGCAATGTGGTCGGCATCAAATCCAAAGCGATCGATATTCTGATCGAGCATGTCATCGCGGCCAAGGACCGCAAATCTCTGATCACCGCGACGCGCGCGCTCGATCGGGTATTGTTGTTTGGCTATTACGTGGTTCCAAATTGGCATATCCGGACATTTCGTATCGCCTATTGGGATATTTTCGAGCGCCCGAAGATTAGCCCGAAATACGGTCTCGGCTTTATCGATGCGTGGTGGATCAATCCGGCCAAGGAGAAGGCCATCGCCGAGGGCGCCGCTTTGCTCAAGACCGAGTAGAAGGGGACGCGAAGCCACGTCATGTTCGCCTATATCATCCGCCGTCTGCTGCTGATCATTCCGACGCTGTTCGGGATCATGGTGATCAATTTCGCGATCATCCAGGTGGCGCCGGGCGGCCCGGTCGAGCAATTGATCGCCAAGCTCACCGGCACCGCGGTCGAGGCAACCGCGCGCATTGGCGGCTCATCGGGCGCTGAAGTGTCGGGCGCGCAAAATGCCGCCGGCGCCAACGCGGCCGCCGAGGCGAATAGCAAATATCGCGGCGCGCGCGGCCTGCCGCCCAATTTAATCAAGGACATCGAGAAGCTTTATGGCTTCGACAAGCCGGTGCATGAGCGCTTCTTTCAGATGCTCGGGCAATATGTTCGCTTCGATTTCGGCAAGAGCTTCTTCCGCGATCGCCGCGTGGTCGACCTCGTGCTCGATAAAATGCCGGTGTCGATCTCGCTTGGGCTGTGGACGACGATTCTCACCTATCTCGTGTGCATTCCGCTCGGCATCAGAAAGGCGGTCAGGGATGGCACGCGCTTCGATTTATGGACCAGCACGGTCGTCGCCATTGGCTATTCGATCCCGAGCTTCCTGTTTGCAATTGTTTTGGTCGTGCTGTTCGCGGGCGGATCCTATCTCGATTGGTTTCCGTTGCGCGGCATTGTCTCGCCGAATTGGAGCGAGCTTTCGCTCCTCGGCAAGATCGGCGATTATTTTTGGCATCTGATCTTGCCGATCACCGCCATGATGATCGGCGGTTTCGCCACGCTGACCATGTTGACCAAGAATTCCTTCTTGGAGGAGATCAACAAGCAATATGTCATCACGGCGCGGGCCAAGGGATTGGCCGAGCGGCGCGTGCTTTACGGTCATGTCTTTCGTAATGCGATGCTGATCATCGTCGCCGGCGCGCCGGCCTCGTTCATCGGAATTTTGTTCACAAGCTCGCTTTTGATCGAGGTGATTTTTTCGCTCGATGGGCTTGGGCTGTTGGGTTTCGAGGCGCTGATCGGGCGCGATTATCCGATTATTTTCGGCACGCTGTTCTTTTTCACTCTGCTCGGTCTTGTGGTGAAACTGATCGGCGATTTGACCTATGTGCTGGTCGATCCACGGATCGATTTCGACAGGCGACGGGTGTAGGCCATGAGCAGGCGGATCCTGGGGCTCAAACTGAGGCCGTTGACGGTCCGGCGCTGGCGCAATTTCAGGGCCAATCGGCGCGGCTTTATTTCGCTCTGGGTTTTTCTTGTTCTGTTCGTGCTCAGTCTATTCGCCGAGCTCTTGGCGAACGACAAGCCGCTGGTCGTTTCCTATGACGGCGCGCTCTATTTTCCGTTCGTCATCACCTACCCTGAGACCGCCTTTGGCGGCGATTTCGAGACCGAGGCGGATTATCGCGACCCGGTGGTCAAGCAATTGATCGACGATAAAGGCTGGGTGCTGTGGCCGGCGATTCCCTATAGCTACCGCACGATCAATTACAATCTCGACGTGCCCGCGCCGGCGCCACCGTCGGACGTGAACCTCCTCGGCACCGATGATCAGGGGCGCGATGTGTTGGCGCGGTTGATCTATGGCTTTCGCATTTCGGTGCTGTTTGGGTTGGTGCTCACGGTGCTCTCATCGATCATCGGCATCGCGGCGGGCGCGGTGCAGGGCTTCTTCGGCGGTTGGATCGATCTCGGCTTTCAACGCTTCATCGAAATTTGGTCGGGCCTGCCGCAGCTTTTTCTCCTGATCATTCTCGCCAGCATCATCGAGCCCTCGTTCTGGCTGCTGCTGGGCTTGATGCTGTTGTTCAGCTGGATGGGGTTGGTTGACGTGGTGCGCGCTGAATTTTTCCGCGTGCGAAATTTCGACTATATCCGCGCGGCGCGCGCCCTTGGCGTGCGCGATAGCGCCATCATCATTCGCCATGCGTTGCCGAATGCGATGGTCTCCGCGCTGACCTTTTTGCCGTTCATTCTGAATGGCTCGATCACCACGCTGACCGCGCTCGACTTTCTGGGTTTCGGTCTGCCGCCGGGTTCGCCATCGCTGGGTGAGTTGCTGCAACAGGGTAAAGCCAATTTGCAGGCACCTTGGCTTGGCTTCACCGGCTTTTTCGTGCTCGCGATCATGCTGACCTTGATGATTTTCATCGGCGAGGCGATCCGCGATGCCTTCGACCCGCGAAAGCTGACGGCGCGATGAACCCGCCCTTCCTTCAGGTGCGCGATCTGGCGGTCAGCTTCCGTTCGGGCGAGCGGGAGCACGTTGCGGTCGATGGCGTGTCGTTCGAGATCGCGAAGGGCGAGACGCTGGCGCTAGTCGGTGAATCGGGCTCGGGCAAATCGGTCAGCGCGCTGTCGATTTTGCAGCTTTTGCCTTATCCGGCGGCGCGTCACTCGCGCGGCAGTATTTTGGTCGAGGGACGCGAGATGATCGGCGCACCCGAGCGCGATTTGCGGCGCGTGCGCGGCAATCGCGTCGCCATGATTTTCCAAGAGCCGATGACCTCGCTCAACCCGCTCCACACCATCGGCAGGCAGATCGCGGAGGTGCTGATTCTGCACCGCGCCGTGGCAAAGCCCGAGGCCTGGAAGCGCGCGCAGACCTTGCTCGAAATGGTGGGCTTGAGCGACGCGGCGCGGCGGTTGAAAGCCTTTCCGCACGAACTTTCCGGCGGTCAGCGCCAGCGCGTGATGATCGCCATGGCGCTGGCGAACGAGCCCGATTTGTTGATCGCCGATGAGCCGACCACGGCGGTCGATGTCACCATCCAGGCGCAAATCCTGAAGCTTCTGGGGGAGATGCAGCGACGCAACGGCATGGCGGTGTTGTTGATCACCCATGATCTCAACATCGTGCGTCATGTCTCGAACCGCGTCTGCGTGATGAAGGACGGCAAGATCGTCGAGACGGGTGAAACCGCCGCTTTGTTCGCCGCGCCGAAACATCCCTATACGCAAATGCTGCTGGCGGCCGAGCCCAAGGGCAATCCGCTCAAATCCGATTTCTCATCGCCGGTCATCATCGAATGTAGCGACCTCAAAGTGCATTTCCCGATCAAGGCGGGCGTGTTTCGCTCGACGGTTGGTTATGTGAAGGCGGTCGATGGCGTGACGATCACGGTGCGCGAGGGGCATACGGTCGGCATTGTGGGCGAATCGGGCTCGGGCAAGACGACGCTCGGCTTCGCGCTGCTGCGTTTGGTCAAAAGCATGGGGCGGATCGCCTTCGAGGGCACGCCGATCGAGGCTCATGGCTTTCGCGAGATGCGGCCGCTGAGAAGGCGCATGCAGGTGGTGTTCCAAGACCCCTTCTCCTCGTTGAGTCCGAGACTCTCGGTTTATGAGATCATCGCCGAAGGGCTTGAGGTTCACCGCATCGGCAAGGATGAGGCGGAGCGCCGCGCCTTGGTCGCGCAGGTGCTGGAGGAGGTCGGTCTCAACGCCACGATGCAGGACCGCTATCCGCACGAATTCTCGGGCGGTCAGCGCCAGCGTATTTCGATCGCCCGCGCGTTGGTGTTAAAGCCGCGCCTCGTCATGCTCGATGAACCGACCAGCGCGCTTGATATGTCGGTCCAGGCGCAAATCATCGATTTGCTGCGCTCGTTGCAGGATCGCTATCGGCTGGCCTATCTCTTCATCAGCCATGATCTGCGCGTCGTGCGCGCGCTCAGCCACGATGTGGTGGTGCTGAAAGACGGCGTCGTGGTCGAGCAGGGGCCATCGGCCGAGGTGTTCGACAATCCCAAGACCGCCTATACGCGCGCCCTCATGGCGGCGGCGTTTGAGCTAAGAGCGGTTGAGGGAGGAGTGGTCAAAACATGATTCCTCTTCGTCATTGCCGGGCTTGACCCGGCAATCCAGTCTTTTGAAGAAGCCTGGATGCGCGGATCAAGTCCGCGCATGACGAAAAAAATAGTAGCGGCGTGAGTCGATCAACTTCCCGCGAAAAAGCCTTCAAGCACGCTTTGATAGATGCACGTCAACCCGTCGAGGTCGGCGAGGTTTACGCGTTCATCGACCTTGTGCATGGTCTGGCTGACCAGGCCGAATTCGGCGACCGGACAATAATCCTTGATGAAGCGCGCGTCCGACGTGCCGCCGGTGGTCGAGAGTTCGGGCTTGAGCCCCGTGACGCTTTCGGCCGCGCGCGCGATCAGGCTCGAGAGCGGGCCGGGCGGAGTCAGGAACGCTTCGCCCGAGACCTGTATCGTCAGCTCATAGGCACCGCCGACCGCATCAAATTCGTGGCGCAGCCAGGCTTCGAGGCTCTTTCCGGTGTGGCGATCATTGAAGCGGATGTTGAAGGCCGCGCGCGCTTCGCCCGGAATCACATTGGTTGCCAGATTGCCGACATCGACCGACGTGATTTGCAGATTCGAGGGCTGAAAATGCACGGTGCCGTCATCGAGCGTGGTCTCGCTCATCACGCGCAGCATGCGCAACAGGCGTGGCACGGGGTTGTCCGCCAAATGCGGATAGGCGGTGTGGCCTTGCACGCCGGTCACTTTGAGCCAGCCCGATAAACTGCCGCGCCGGCCGATCTTGATCATTTCACCAAGTTTGGTCGGGTTGGTTGGCTCGCCGACCAAACAGGCGTCGAATTTTTCGCCGCGTTCGGTCAGCGCGCGCAGCATTTTTTTTGTGCCATTGATCGAGGGGCCTTCTTCATCGCCCGTGATCAGCAGCGAGATCGAGCCCTTGAGTTTTTGACCGCCGTTCTTCACGCGCGCGACCGCCGCGATAAAGGCCGCGATCGCGCCCTTCATGTCGGCGGCACCGCGACCATAAAGCGCGCCGCCCGCGACGCTCGCGCCGAAGGGATCGACCGTCCAGCGCGCGCGGTCGCCGACCGGCACGACATCGCTATGGCCGGCGAAGCAAAAATTCGGCGCGGCGGTACCTAGGCGCGCATAGAGATTATCGATATCGGGTGTGCCGGGTTCGGCAAAGGGCAGGCGGGTGCAGAGAAAGCCGAGCGACTCTAGCGCACGCTGCAACACATCGAGCGTGCCGCCATCGGCCGGTGTCACGCTCTGACAGCGAATCAGCTCTTGCGCGAGCGCGAGCGGCTCGGCGAGTGCGTTCGCGGCCATATTATTGGCAGACATGATTTCGACGTCCCTCTCCGCCCTCGGGGGCGGAGAGGGTCAGGGTGAGGTGGGGCATGGCCGTCGCCTGCGAAAAATGGTCGAGCTTCATCCTCGATCCCCACCTCTCCCGGCGCGCAGATGCGCGCCACCCTCTCCGCCCCGCCGGCGGAGAGGGGTGATGCGACGTGGCGTGATGGGAGAGAGCAGCCATTAGCTCCTCAACAGTTCGTTGATCGAGGTCTTGGCGCGGGTTTTTTCATCGACGCGTTTGACGATCACGGCGCAATAGAGGCTCGGGTCATCATTGCGCGCGTTGGTCGATTTGCTCGGCATGGTCCCTGAGACCACGACCGAATAAGCCGGCACGCGGCCATAGTGAATCTCACCGGTCGCGCGATCGACAATGCGGGTCGAGGCGCCGAGATAAACGCCCATCGAGAGCACCGAGCCGGTTTCGACGATGACGCCCTCGGCGACTTCGGCGCGCGCCCCGATGAAGCAGCCATCCTCGATGATCACGGGCGCGGCCTGCAGTGGTTCAAGCACGCCGCCAATGCCGGCGCCGCCCGAGATATGACAATTCTTGCCGATCTGCGCACAGGAGCCGACCGTGGCCCAGGTATCGATCATGGTGCCGGACGCGACATAGGCGCCGACATTGACGAAGCTCGGCATCAGAACGACGCCCGGCGAGATGAAGGCCGAGCGGCGCACCACGGCGCCCGGCACGGCGCGAAAGCCGGCGGCGCGAAAGCGCGCCTCATCCCAGAAGGCGAATTTGGACGGCACTTTGTCGAACCACGCGGTGTTCTCGCCGGGGCCGCCCGGAATCAGCGTGTTGTCATTCAGCCGGAAGGAAAGCAGCACCGCTTTTTTGAGCCATTCATGGACGCGCCAGCCATTGGCGCTCGGCTCGGCGACGCGGAATTTGCCTGAATCGAGCGCATCGAGCGCGGCATTCACCGCCTCGCGTGATTTGCCCGTGGTGGCGGGCGAAAGCGTATCGCGCTTGTCCCAGGAATCGTTGATGGCGGCTTCAAGTTCGGCGGCGTTCACGGCGGTCCCTCTCAATCAATAGTGGCGGCTAAGTTAGCGGGGGAGACCGGCCTGTCAATTGCCGCCTGGTTTCGTGCCGTGGCCGTTCACCAGCGTCTCAAGCCAAATCGGCAAATCATCGGTCGTGTAATCAGCGTCATGCTGCTCGGCGCCCCAGGACGACCACTCGTCATCATGGCGGACCCAAATCGTCGTCATGCCGAGTTCCGCGGCCGGGGTGAGGTTGCGCGCGATGTCCTCGAAAAACGCACTGCGCGCGGGCGTTACCGCGTGGCGCTCGATCAAGGTGGCGTAGGCTTCAGGAAATGGCTTCGGTACGAAGCGCGCGGCGGCGATATCGTATATGTCCTCGAAATGATGGCGCAGCCCGAGCCGCGCCATGACGCGCTCGGCATAGGGCACGTCGGCGTTGGTAAAGATGAGCTTGCGCCCCTCGAGCTTGCCCAAGGCCCGTTCCAGCCGATCGGCAGGTTCGAGGATCGAGAAATCGATGTCGTGGACATAATCGAGATATTCCTCGGGCGCCAAATTGTGCTCGAGCATGAGCCCGCGCAAGGTCGTGCCATGGGCTTTGAAATAGGCCTTTTGGATGCGCTTGGCCTCGCCATGGTCGACGCCGAAAAAACGCCGGATGAACTCGCCAATGCGCACGTCGATTTGGTCAAACAGCCGGCAACGCGCCGGATAGAGCGTGTTGTCGAGGTCGAAAATCCAGGTATCGATGCCGGCGAGCGCGCCGGGCGCGGGCGGGTTGGTGTTTGGCATGGCGGCAATTTAGGGGTTCGCGGCGGGAGTTCCTAGCGCCCAAATCTTGAACGGCGAAAATCCCCTGGAGAAAATACAACCTCCGGTTTCATCGCCGTGTTAACATTGGGCAAAATTCGCCTTACGCTTTGTTAAGCGCGGCCGGTGCGTGGTCACCGTCGGGTGGGGTCGCGATGGCGGCCTAACAGTAGCGGTCTCCGACAATGGGATAGGCATGGCCGAGAAGGACTTTGCCACCGCGCTCGCGCCGTTTGGCCAGGTCGATAGCAAGCTGAGCCGTCTCTATGATGGGACCGGGCTTGGGTTGCCAATCGTAAAGGCGTTCATCGAATTGCATGGTGGGCGGCTGCGTCTTGAAAGCGAGCCGGGCAAAGGAACGACCGCCTCATTGGACTTTCCGGCGCATCGGTTGCGCGGCGGGTCACGGTTGGCCGCAGCGGGTTAGCGCGCGCGACGACGCGTCAACGCACGATCATCGTACCCAGGCCATGCTCGGTGAAAATCTCGAGCAAGAGCACATGAGGGATGCGTCCATCGAGGATGTGCGCGGCCTGGGCGCCGTCTGCCAACGCGGCCAGGCAGGTTTCAAGTTTTGGGATCATGCCGCCGGTGGCCACGCCGCTGCGGAGTAATTCCTTTGCTTCGGCGGCGGTCATTTGACTGATCAATTTTTTGTTTTGATCGAGCACACCGGCGACATCGGTCAACATCACGAGCTTCGAGGCGTTGGTCGCGGCGGCAATCGCACCGGCCGCGGTATCGGCATTGATGTTGAGCGTTTCGCCACTTGGGCCGGCGCCGGTTGGCGCGATGACGGGAATGATATGCGATTGCTCAAACAACTTGAGAACTTTGTCATTGATCTTGGTCGGCTCGCCGACAAAGCCAAGATCGACGACACGTTCGATATTGGAATCGGGGTCGCGCGTGGTGCGCGTCACTTTTTCGGCGCGGATCAAATCGCCATCCTTGCCCGATAGGCCAATCGCGGTGCCGCCGGCGGCATTGATCGAGGCGACGATCTCAGTGTTGATCTGACCGACCAACACCATCTCGACAACTTCGACCGTGGCTTCGTCGGTCACGCGGAGCCCATCGATGAACTCGCTCTTGATCTTGAGGCGATCGAGCATGGCGCCGATTTGCGGCCCGCCACCATGCACGACGATTGGGTTCATGCCGACTTGTTTCAGCAACACGACATCGAGCGCGAAATTGCGCGCGAGCGCGGCATCGCCCATGGCGTGTCCACCATATTTGACCACGATGGTTTGGCCCGCGAAGCGGATCATATAGGGCAACGCCTCGATAATCGTCTCGGCGGTGCGTAGCCAGGCCTTGGTGTCGCTGATGGTCATTAGGCGCTCTCCGGGGCTCGCGGGCGGCGCAAATCTAACGTGTGGGTGCGCCAAGCGCGAGGGCCGCGAAGTGGGCACGGAGTTCGGGGATGCCGGCGCCGGTTCGGGCGCTGGTGGCGATGGCATCGGGGAAGGCCGCGACGTGCTGGGTTGCTTCCTCGCGCACGGCCGCCAGGGTGCGGGCGAGCGCCGGCGGCTTCACGGCATCGGCCTTGGTCAACACCATGAGGTAGGAGACCGCGCGTTCGTCGAATCCGGTCATGATCGCGCGGTCGCCGGCCATGAGGCCGCGCCTGGCATCGATCAGGAGGGCGATGCGCTTGAGGGCAACGCGCCCGCGCAAAAACCGGTCGGCGAGGCGGGTCCAATCCTTGATCGCGCCCTTGGGGGCCTCGGCATAACCGTAACCGGGCAGATCGACCAGCATGAGCCGGTGGCCAAGGTCGAAGAAATTGATCTGTTGGGTGCGGCCGGGCGTGTGCGACACGCGGGCCAGGCCATCATGCCCGGTGAGCGCGTTGATCAGGCTCGACTTGCCGACATTCGATCGCCCGGCAAAGGCGATTTCGGGCAGTGTCGAATTCGGTATGCCCCCCAGATCGACCGCGCCCGAGATAAACGTGCACGGCTGCGCAAAAAGTAGCCGACCGCTCTCTAAGAGGGCCGCCTGCTCGTCGGTTTGCTGCGTCCCTTGGCCCGGCGCATCTGGCGGGTTTCGACCTCCGGCATGTCCTTCGGCCATGATTTGCCTTTTTCGGTCTTGGAGAACAGGCCGCGCTTCTTCTTGTTCTTCTTATCGGCCGTGAGGCTGGGGGATGCCGTCATCGGCCGGCCCTTCATTGGCTGCGCCGGCTTCGATTGGGTGGACTTTGATGAACCGCCCGCCATCAGCCCGGCCAAGCCACCGCCGGTGCCGAGCTCGGCCTTCAAGGCTTGCAATTCATCGTGCTCCTTTCGAAGCGCCGCCTTGGTGACGCCCATGCGCTGCATGATGGCGTATTGCTGGGCGATCGAGAGCACGTTGTTCCAGGTCCAATAGATGACGAGGCCGGCCGGGAATTTCGCGAACATGAATAGGAAAACCAAGGGCAGCGCGAGCAGGATTTTGGCCTGCACTGGGTCCATCGGCTGCGGGTTCAGCTTCTGCTGCAGGAACAGCGTGACGGCATAGACGATCGGCCAAATGCCGATCATCAAGAACGTCGGCGCCGGCCAATCGAGATAACCGAAGCCGGTGATCAAGGTCATCGGGTCAGGCGCCGAGAGATCCTGAATCCACCAGAAAAACGGCGCGTGACGCATTTCGAGCGAGACCAGCAGCACCTTATAAAGCGCGAAAAACACCGGGATCTGCACGAGGATCGGGAAGCACCCGGCGATCGGGTTGGCCTTCTCGCGCTTGTAGAGCGCCATGGTCTCTTGCTGGAAGCGAACCTTGTCGTCCTTGTGGCGCTCGCGGAGCTGCAGCATTTCCGGCTGTAGCTTCCGCATCTTGCTCATCGAGACATAGGCTTTGTTGGCGAGCGGGAAGAGCAAAATGCGCACGCAAACCGTGAGCAACAGAATCGCGACGCCGAAATTGCCGACATTGTGGAAGAAGAAATCGATGATGTGGAACATTGGCTTGGTGAGGAACCAGAGCCAACCGAAATCGACCGCGTCATCGAAGCGCGGCACGCCGATGGTCTCCTCATAATGGTTGAGGAGTTGAACGACCTTGGCGCCGGTGAACAGACGATCGGTCAGTTCTGCGGCAGCGCCCGGTTGAACGGTGACCGCTTCGCGCAAATAATTGGTCTTGAAGCGCGGCTCGCACGTGCCGGCAATGCTGCCCGGCGCCGAGCCGATTTGAGCCGATATCTTGGCGCTTTGATCGGGGATTAGCGCGGTCAGCCAGTATTTGTCGGTGATGCCAAGCCAACCGCCGGTCGATGTGTCCTTGATCGCGCAGCCCACCGTATCGACCAGTTCGCCATATTTGCTCTCGACCAGCGTGCCGTTGAGCACGGCGAGCGGGCCCTCGTGCAACACATAGTAGTCTTCTAGCTTCGAGGGGTAGCCGAGCCGCTCGATTTGCCCGAAGGAATAGAGCGTCGCGGGCGTCGTGCCTTTGTTTTCGACACGCTGCGTGACCGTAAACATATAATCGCCATCGACCGCAACCTTGTGCGAGAAGATCAGGCCCTGACCGTTATCCCAACTGAGCGTAATCGGCGTCTCAGGCGTCAGCGTTTCGCGGTCGGGCTGCCAGACGGTCTTGGCATTGGGCACGGCGATCCCAGTGCCCTCGGCAACCCAACCGAATTCAACAAAATAAGGGTGTTCGGTGCCGCTCGGCGAGAGCAGCACGATCTCGGGGCTGTTGGGGTCGAGCGTCTCGCGATATTCCTTGAGCGTCAAATCGTCGAAGCGCGCGCCGGTCAAGGCGATCGAGCCGTGGATGCGCGGCGCTTCGATTTTGATGCGCTCGACCGAGGCCAAGACCGCGGGGCGATCCTTGACCGTTTCGGCGGCGTTCTCCGCCGCTGGCGTTGCGACGCCCCCTGCGCCCACTTTTGCTTCGCTATCGGGCGCGCTCGGGCCTTGCGACGTTTGCGCAGGCTGCACCGGCACGGGCTCCGGCTTTGGCATGATGAATTGGTAGCCGATCAAGATCGCCAAGGAGATGGCGATCGCGATGACCAGATTGCGCTTATTGTCGCCGAACATGTTTCTTGATCGCGGTCGCTGTGAGGGGTCTCAACGCGCCGCGCGCGAAGCGGCGCGACTGCGCCTGAAAAGTGGCGCCAGGGGAACCGGATCAAAACCGGAGCCGCCCCAGGGCGCGCAACGCACCAGCCGGTAAAGCGAAAGGCCGGTGCCGATGACGAGCCCATGATGGCTCAGCGCCTCAGCCGCATAATGCGAGCAGGAGGGCGCATAGCGGCAGCTCGCCGGCAAATAGGGCGAGACGACGAGCTGATAGAGGCGGATTAGCGCCTGCGCGAGAAGCACCAGCGGATTCATTCCTTCACGGCCCCGGATTCAGTGTGGGACGCCGATTTCGGGCGACGCGCCCTGTTCGGCCCGCCCCCCGGATCGCCCTTTAAACCCTCGCGGTCCAGTCCAAGGCGGCCCAGCGCTATCATCAGATCGCCGACCAAAGCCTCGAACGGGCGCGAGAGCGTTTCCGGCCGGGCGATCAGCACATAATCATAGCCCCGAACGGCGTGCGAGGGCATAACACGGGCCACCGCCTCACGCAATCGACGCTTGGCCCGGTTGCGCTCGACCGCGCCGCCAACCCGACGGCTCGCGGTATAACCGATTGCAAACGCTTCGGATGTCGCTAGACCGTCTGAACCGGGGGCACTGGCAATTGCCTGTAGAACAAGGCCGCGCGCGGCCCATTTCCGACCCGCCGAGGCTGCGCGGAGGAATTCGGACCGGCGCGTCAAGCGCGCGATCCGCGGCTTCATGGCCTTAGGCCGAAAGCCGCTTGCGCCCCTTGGCGCGGCGCCGCGCCAACACGACGCGACCGCCCACCGTCTTCATCCGGCTACGAAACCCATGACGCCGCTTGCGGACGAGCCGGCTCGGCTGATAAGGACGCTTCACGCGCGTGGCTCCAAAGCTAATCGCCCCCAGCGGGCGGCGGAGAGCGGTGTTCTATAAGGGTCCGGGCATTTCTAGTCAATGGTTGAACGGGCGTTGACACCGCTACCGGGCGCGCGTTTGCCTCGAATGGTGGTCTTAGCCATGCGATTTCTGGGCGGCCCGCCCCTGTGTGCGGCCTTCAGGCGCGTCAATATAGTGCCGGTGAATTCAAGCAAGGATAACTCGTGCGGCAGGCCCTAGAGCCCGATCTTTGCATCATTGGCGGGGGCGCCGCGGGCCTAAGCATCGCCGCGGTGGCCAGCCGGCTGGGCGCGAAAATCGTGTTGGTCGAAGCGGCGCGCCTGGGCGGTGAGTGTCTCTACACAGGCTGTGTGCCGTCAAAGGCCCTGCTTGCGGCGGCGGCTCAAGGCCTCGGCTTCGAGGCCGCCTATGATTCGATGCGCGAGACGATCCAACGCATCGCGCCGCAGGATTCGCCCGAACGCTTCACGGCCTTGGGTGTTGAGGTCATCAAGGCCGACGCGCGGTTCCTCGATCCGCGCACGGTCGAGGCCGGTGGCAAAACCATTCGCGCGCGTCGGTTTGTTTTGGCGACCGGTTCGCGCCCGGCCTTGCCGGCGATCCCGGGCCTCGTCGATGGACCCTATTTGACCAACGAGACCTTGTTCGATCGTACACCGAGGCCCACGCATTTGATTGTGCTCGGCGGCGGGCCGATGGGCACGGAATTGGCACAGGCCTATCGGCGTCTTGGCGCTGCCGTAACTTTGGTTGAAGCGCTGCGTTTATTGCCGCGCGATGACGCGGAGCTCGCCGAAATAATTTCGCAGTGGCTCCGGCATGATGGCGTTCAAATTCTCGAAGGGGCCAAAGCGACCCGCGTGGAATGGCATGAGCACGGTGTCGCGCTGGTGCTCGAAGGCCATGGCGTGCCGGCTCGTCTCGAGGGTTCGCATCTTCTGGTCGCGGCGGGGCGGCGTACACATATCGATGGACTTGGGCTCGACGACGCCGGGATTGCGACGAGCGAAGCGGGGATCACGGTCGATGCTCGGTTGCGCACGACCAATCGGCGCGTCTATGCCGCCGGCGACGCGGCTGGGGGCCACAGGCTCACCCACATGGCAAGCCACCATGCCGGGGTTGTCATCAAGAACGCGCTGTTCCATTGGCCGGCCAAGGTCGATCGGCGTGCCATGCCGTGGGTCACTTATACCGAGCCCGAATTGATGCAAGTTGGTCTCACTGAAGACGCGGCGCGCGCGGCCGGTCAGCGGATCGAGATTTTACGATATCCATTTGCCGAAATCGACCGGGCGGCGATCGATGGCGCGGAAGAGGGCATGGTCAAGCTGATCGCGACGCCTGATGGTCGCTTGCTCGGGGGTGGTGCGGTTGGCAAGGGGGCGGGCGAGCTTGCGCTGCCGTTGTCGCTCATAATTGGGCGGCGGTTGAAGTTGAGCGCGCTCGCGGGCGCGATCGTGCCCTATCCGACGCGCGCCGAGGCGCTGGCCCGCGCGGCCGGACGATATTATGCGCCGCGCCTCTTTTCATCGCGTACGCACCGGCTCGTGCGTCTTTTGGCCCGCCTGCCGTGACCGCGAGCGCGGCTGCGTTGCGCAGCGTTCGCCGGTCGATTAGTTTTTCGTCGTGGCCAAAATAGCAATCAATCTGCCACCGGCAACCCGGGGTCTTTCGGCCCGGTTGCTCATTCTCACCATTATTTTCGTCCTGCTCGGCGAGGTGCTGATCTATGTGCCCTCGATCGCGCGGTTTCGTAAAGACTATCTCGACCAACGGATCGAAAAGGCGCGGCTCGCGGCGCTGACGGTCGAGGCCGTTCCCGACGCCATGGTGAGCGAAACGCTCGGCCGCGAATTGCTACGCCATGCCGATGTGCGCGCGATATCGCTCAAACGCGCCGGCCGCCGCACCTTCATCTTGGCCGAGACCATGCCGCGCGAAATTGCCGCGTCGCATGATCTCGATAGTGCCAGTATCTGTGATCTGATCGCTGACGGGTTCCAAATCCTTTGGAATGAGGATTGGGAAGCAATCCGCGTCGTGGCGCGTTCGCCCAAGGATGACGAGGAATTATTGGTCGACATCGTGGTCGATGCCAAGCCGCTGCGCGCTGCCATGCTTGATTATTTGGTGCGGATTTTATTGCTCTCACTCGTGCTCGCGGGAATTACGGCGAGTTTGATTTATCTCAGCATTCATTTTTTGTTGGTGCGGCCGATGCGTCGGATGACTCAAAGTCTGGTCAGCTTTCAGCGCGATCCGGAGAATGCGACGAGCGATGTTCGTGTTACCCGGCGGCGCAACGAAATCGGCGTCGCTCAACGCGAGCTTCGCCGCATGCAGGAAGAAATCCGCCAGTCGCTCAGACGTCAGGCGCGGCTCGCCGCGCTCGGCGGCGCGGTCAGCAAGATCAATCACGATCTCCGCAACATGCTTTCGACCGCCGCGGTGCTGACCGATCGACTTGCGCTCGCGCGGAATCCTGAGGTGCAGCGTTTGGCGCAGCCGCTGACCGCCGCGCTCGACCGCGCGATCAATCTTTGCACCCAAACGCTCGCCTTCGCGCGGGCCGATGCGGCACCGCTCGATCGCGTGCGATTCGCGCTTCGGCCTTTGATCGAGGAAGTGGGCGCCGATCTTCTGTTGATCCAAAGCGAACGGCGTATCATTTGGCGCAATGCAGTGTCCGAGGACCTCGCCATCGATGCGGACCGCGACGCGCTTTTCCGCGTGCTGTTCAACTTGGTTAAGAATGCGTCAACGGCGTTGAGTGCGGCCGGCATCAGCCCGGCCCAGATTTCCATTCAGGCCGAAGTGCCGGCTGGGCGGGTGGTCATCGAGGTGTGGGACAATGGCCCAGGCCTGCCCGAGGCCGCCCGGGCGCACTTGTTCGAGGCGTTCAGCGGCGCCGGCCGTTCGGGCGGCACCGGGCTTGGCCTCGTGATTGCGCGCGATCTCGTGATAAGCCATGGCGGCGAGATAAGCCTGGTTCGCACAGGCCCCGAGGGGACTGTCTTTCGTGTCACACTGCCTCAAAAAATGGAGCGCGCGGTCACAGATTAACCACCCTTCAATCACCGCAAGGCCACACTGCGATAGTCGCATCAGCTCGCAGGAGGTAAGCCATGTCGGACCTCGTTGTAAGCGGCACTGGCCAAATCGGTGGTTCGAGGTTTGGCGGTGATCCAACAGGAGAGCGGCGCGGGCCTCCACCGAAGTGGAGCAATCACCCGGTCGACGTTCCGGTCAGCCTTGGCGGCTTCTATTTTCGCATGGTCATGGGGCGCGAACGGCGCTCGAAAGAGCGGCGCCAACAGGATCGCCAAGCCCAGAGGCTCAGCACGGTCAGCAACATGTTGTTTGCCGGCGGCATCTCAAGCGTCGTGTTCTCGGTGGTGATCGTGGTCGTGCTGGTCTACAGCTCGATCCTTGCTGAATAGCGATCAGTCCAACGCCAAGGCCGCGCATTTGAGATAGGCGGATTCGGGCAAGGCGGTGTGGGACGGGTGATCGGCCCCGGCGCCCGCAAGACGCAGCAGGCGGCCCTCGCGCCCGGCGTCGCGCAGCCCTGCGTGCACCTCGGCCAAAAATGCCATGGTCTCGACATGATGCGAGCAAGACGCGATGACCAAGAACCCGCCGGGCTCGACCAAGGCAGCTGATAGGCGTGTCAGTTTCCGATAGGCGCGCAAGCCCGGCGCGATTTCTTTTTTGCTCTTCACGAACGACGGCGGATCGGCGATCACGAGGCCATAGCGTTCGCCCGCCACGCCTTGCGCGGCGAGCGCGCCGAACGCATCGCCATGTTCGAATGTGGTCAAAGTCTCAAGACCGTTCACTGCCGCTGCTTGACGCGCGAGGGCCAGCGCGGGCTCCGAGCTATCGAGGCCGATCACGGCGCTCGCACCAGAAGCCGCCGCGCGCAGCGCGAAGCCACCGGTGTGGCAATAAGCGTCGAGCACGCGTCGGCCCGGCGCGAGGCGCGAGGCAAAATCGCGGTTATCGCGCTGGTCGAAATACCAACCGGTCTTTTGGCCATGCAGCGGGTCGGCAAGAAAGCGTACGTCCCCTTCGATGGTTTCAACCGGTCCATCAAGCGCGCCAATCAATTCGGGCTCGGCACGAGCGAGGCCCTCAAGTGTGCGCACCGTGCCGTCGCGCCGAAGCACCACGGCGCGCGGCTTGAACAGCGTATTGAGCGCCGCCGTGATTTCATCGCGCAGAGTTTCCATGCCCGCGCTGTTGAGCTGCACAACGAAGACGTCGCCAAGCCGGTCGATGATGAGGCCAGGCAGGCCATCGGCCTCGGCATGAATCAAGCGATAATGGGGCGTATCAAAGAGTGCGCTGCGTAGCGCCAAAGCGGCGTTCAAGCGTGCTTCGATAAACGCCGTATCGATCTCGGCATTGGGATCGCGACTTAGAATACGCGCGGCGAGCAATGAATGCGGGTTGAAGGTGACGACGCCGAGCCGCTCATCGCCGGCGTCGATCAGCGTGGCGACGGTGCCGGGTGCGAGGCGCTTGGTCGCCTCGTTCATGTCGATCTCGTTGGAATAAACCCAAGGGTGGCCTTGGCGCACGCGTTTGCTATGTCCGACCGATAGGCGGATGATCGGGCGAATGGTCGCGGCGGCTTCTTGAGCGATCGTCGCCATGTTCAATAACCTTTCGCGATGCCTTCGCGCCGTGGATCGGCGCCACCTTCGAGCCCATCCGGTCCGAAGGCAATGCCTTGAAGACCGCTCGTGAGCGGAGCGATTTTTATGTCATGTCCGCGCGACTTTAGCCCATCCGCCAGCGCACTGAGCGGCGTATCGGCTTCGAGCTCGGTCGCGCCATTGCGGTTGATATGGCGCGGCAGATCGAACACTGCCTGAATATCGAGCCGCCAATCGATCAACGCGATCAGGCTTTGCGCGACATAGCCGATGATGCGCGGCCCGCCCGGTGACCCCAAGGCATAAGCAAGCCCGCCATCGGGGGTAAAGACCAGCGTCGGCGCCATGGATGAACGCGGTCGTTTGCCCGGCTCGACCCGATTGGCGACCGGAGCGCCGTCTTTCTTCGGATCGAAATTGAAATCGGTCAGCTCATTGTTCAGCAAGAAGCCGCGCGCCATTAAATAAGAGCCGAAGGCGCGCTCGATGCTCGAGGTAAAGGTAACGACATTGCCGGCGACATCGGCCACGACAAGATGGCTGGTCGATTCACCTTCGGGCACAATGGAGGCCGCATCGGCCAGCATGCCCGAGCCTTTCGGCGAGCCTGGCGCGACAACGCCTTGTGCCCGATCGGGATCGATCAAGGCGCTGCGGGCCGCGATATATTCCGGTTCAAACAAACCTTCGAGCGGCACCGTCACATAATCGGGATCGGTCAGATAGCGATCGCGGTCCGCGAAGGCGAGGCGGCTCGCCTCGCTGATCAAATGCACCGCGTCGAGCGAGCCTGGCGCGAGCGCACTCAGATCGAAGCGTTCAAGCAGTTGGAGTGTTTCGAGCACGGTCGTGCCGCCCGAGGTGGGCGGACCCATGCCGCAAACAAGATGCGCTCGATAATTGCCGCAAAGCGGCGGGCGACGCACGGCGTGATAGAGCGCGAGGTCCTCCGCCACCAGGCGGCCCGGATTGATCGACGCGCCGCGCACGGCCGTGACGATATCGGCCGCGATGGCGCCGCTATAAAACGCATTGGCGCCGCCCGATGCAACCGCGCGCAAGGTGGCGGCGTATTCCGGATTGGTCAGACGCGTCCCGGCCGATTTCGGTTTGCCGGTCGCGTCAAAGAAATAGTTGCGCGTCGTCTCGAAGCTATTGAGCGCGTCCGTCTTGGCGATCGCCTCCGCCAGGCGCGGCGAAATCGCGAAGCCTTGATCAGCCAGCGCGATCGCCGGTTCGAAGAGCCGTGCCCATGGGAGCGTGCCATGGTTGGTGTGCACAAGTTCGAGCAAACGAAATAGCCCGGGCACGCCCACGGAAAGACCACCGAGGGCGACGTCTTTACGCTTCTGTTTTTTCTCATCAAGTGTGAGGAATTGATCGGGGGTCGCGCCGGCCGGCGCGGTTTCGCGCCCATCATAAGAATCGATCATGCCGGTCGTGGCATCGAAGTGGAGCAGGAACCCGCCGCCGCCAATGCCCGATGATTGCGGCTCGACCAGGCCGAGCACGAGCTGGGCCGCGATCGCGGCATCGGCCGCGCTGCCACCGGCTTTCAAAATATCGAGCGCGGCGTTGACGGCGCGTTCATCGGCGGCCGCAACCATGGCGTGAGGCGCGCGCGCCGGCGGGCCGGCCTCGGCTGACGCGGCCAAGCCGAGCGCCAAGCCGACAACCAGCGCCATGGCGCCGAAGCGATTGAGAAAAGAGCTGGTCATTGGCTCAATAATTGGCCGTGCGCCGGGAGCGCCGCACCGCGCTGATGGGTCATTAAGAAAGTCTAACATTCGGGTGTCGGCATGCCTACCGGGTAGGCGCGGCGCCTCGGTCGAGCGAACTAGTTTGAGACCCATTGCGCGGCGCGAAAGGCGGAGCGCCAGCGTTAACACGCCATTGAAGACGGGCTCCTAAGATGGGCGGTCTTAGCCTTTCCAATTGCTACGCGGTAGTTTCATGTCCAACGCTCATTTGCTTCAAAGTCCTGCGTCGAAGCTGACCGACTCGATTCGCACTGGCGCCGCGTTTCGCTGGAACATTTGGGCGTTTCTCGCGCTCATTTTCGTCAGCGCGGTGGTGACCGTTGTATTTCTGGCCACTGCGTCGGATGAGCTCGATGCCTATGAGGTGAAAAAGACCTCGGCTTTAGCCGAGACCGCGGTCGCCCAGGCCACCAAACATCTCCAAACCATCGCGCGCGATTACGGCCATTGGGATGACATGGTCACCAAATTGGTGGTCGATTATGACAAGGAATGGACCGCCAACAACATCTCGGACACGCTAAACGAAAATTTCGGCATATCGGCGTCCTTCGTCGTGGATGGCGAAGGCAATTTAATCAACGCGTATTGCCAGCCATCAATCTGCCCCGAGACCGAGACGCTCAACGGCACGAAGATCGAGCGCCATTTTGGCGGCGGCATCGATGAGGTGCTCAAGCAGGCACGAGAAAAAGCGGTCAGCAATGATCTGTCTGGCGCGCAAGGTGTGATCGCGTTCAAGGGCGGACTTTATGCCTTCGGCATCGCGCCCATCATGCCGCTGCAGGAATCATTCCCCGCCTATGAGACCGAGATCAAGGCGGGGCGGGCCACGACGTTTCTATTGTTGATCGCTTTGGATGCCGATTATGTGGCAAAAATTGGCCAGGATTATTTGTTGAACGACGCTCGCCTCAAACCTTTTGGTGTTGAGACCCAGACCGAGACCAATAGCGGGGAAGTCAGCCTGCCGTTGCAGGCGCCGGATGGTGCGGTGGCGGCGACCTTGCATTGGAAGGTCGATTCACCGAGCGCGCCGTTCTTGAAGTTGATCGGTATTCCGGTGCTCGCGGTCAGTCTCTGCGTGATCGGCCTCTCGTTCGTGTTCGCCTATTTCCTGCGCCGGACGGCCGCGCAGAACACCACTGCGCGCTTGCGCGCCTAGCAGGCCGACAAAACCAAGACGGAGTTTCTCGCCAATATGAGCCATGAGCTGCGCACGCCGCTCAATGCCATTGTCGGCTTCAGCCAATTGATCGCTGATGAGGCCCTCGGCGCCGTGGGCCACCCGAATTACAAGACCTTCGCGCAGGACATTCAGAAAAGCGGCGAACATCTGACAGGCCTTGTGTCGGACATTCTCGATATTACGAGGCTCAAGGCCGGTACGTTTACGTTTCGGCCGCAGCCGATCCGGCTTGGTCCGACAATCGACGCCGTGGTTCGATCGATGCAACAAGCGGCGAGCGACGCGCAGATTGCGCTGACATCGAATGCCGCTAGCGATATCGCGGTGATGGCCGATCCGACAGCGGCCGAGCGGGTCTTGCGCAACATCCTTTCCAACGCCATCAAATTTACGCCTAAGGGCGGACGGGTTGAAATTAGCGTGCTCGAGGCCAAAGACGGCATGGTCGGTCTTGCGGTCAAAGACAATGGCATCGGCATTCCGCCCGCTAAACAAGCGGCGATTTTTGAGCCGTTCGAGCAGGTCAATTCTTCGTTTGTGCGGGCGCAGCAGGGCCCTAGCCTCGGTCTTTCCATCGTCAAATCGCTGATGGAGGGACAGGGCGGCCGTGTCGACCTTGAAAGCGAAGTCGGCGCGGGCACCACGATGACACTCCGCTTCAAACAAGCCGAGCCATTGACGGTCGCTGCGTCGGCGGCGGCGAAACCCGCGCGTCGATCCATGATGGCCGCGCCAAAGGCCGAGCAAGTCGACCAAGAACGCCAGGCCGGTTGAGCGACCTCCACCCATGAATTGAGAGGGGTTCGTAGCGCGCTCAGGCGCTGTCACGCCCGGTTTGGGCGGAACCCTTGCGGTTGCCCCTTGATTTGCCTAATTTCCACTCCCCATCGCGCGCGAGCGTCGGTGGTTTCTCGCGGCGCGCCCGTAGCTCAGCTGGATAGAGCACCAGACTACGAATCTGGGGGTCGGGCGTTCGAATCGCTCCGGGCGCGCCAATTTCTCCAAGGGGTTGACTGCGATTGCGCCGCTTCGGCGAGGGGCCGAAGTGTAATTCCTGTGAAAACGGGTCAGGAACTGCGCCGTTCCGTGATCGGCCCCCATCAAGTGGTCCGAGTGGAATGTTAGTGCATTGTGGCCTCCTTCGCCATTGCCGGCTGTAGGTGGAGCGAAGCGGAACCGGAAGGCGGCAATGGCGGCGTCGCGGTTTCCGGGGCCGGTGGTCGGTAGCCGAGGCT